>NZ_CAUTOU010000001.1:0-208892 GCF_963539965.1 uncultured Propionibacterium sp. | reverse complement strand
CGCCCGCCTGCTGCCAGGCGCCCGCCGGCGTCGGACAGCAGGGCGCGCACGGCGCCGGCGACCTGCCCGGTCGAGGCGTCGGTGACGATGCCCGCGCCGTGCTCGGCGACGGCCGGGGCGAGGCCGCAGGTGTCGGTCAGTACGACCGGCAGTCCCTGGCCCATGGCCTCGAGGACGCTCATCGGGTAGGGCTCGTCGACCGAGGGGAGCACGTAGACGTCGGCCGCGGCCATCGCCCTGGCGGCTTCCTCGTGCGTCGCCGGGCCCTTCCAGACCAGGCGGTCGCCGAGACCGGTCGCCGCGATCTGCGTGCGGATCGACTGGCCGACGCCCTCGTCGGGACCGATCATGACGAAGCGCGCGGCCGGGAACTCGCCGGCCAGGCGCCTGGCCATCTCGACGAAGGTGCCCGGGCGCTTGCGCTCCTGGAGACGGGCCAGGTACAGCACCGTCAGGGCGCCGCCGGTCCTGTGCTCGGGCTTCGACGCTGGCACCAGGACGCCGTTGTGCAGCTCCTCGAGCCGGAGTCCCTCGCCGAACAGCGAACGCAGGTCATCGCGCTCGCGCTCAGTGAGGTGGAAGACGCGGACGCAGCCGCGCAGGACGCGGGCGGTCATGACCCTGTCGAGCGGGACCGCCAGCGGGTTGGCGGAGGCATCGATCATGCCGTGCGTCATGGCGTGGACCGGCACCCCGGCGCGCTGGGCGATGTCGGCCGCGGGCAGCGTGACGAGGTCGCGCGCCAGATGGACGTGCACGACGTCGAACTCGCGCACGTGACGGGTCAGCCAGAGATGCAGGGCGGGGCTTGCCAGGCCGGCGAAGCCCGCCCCGGGCAGCACCCGGTGGCCGGCGAAGAGCTCCACCGGCACGCCCTCCCAATCGCCGGGGAAGCCGTTCACGAATCCGAGCCCGGCGGCGGCCAGCGTCACGTCGTGCCCGGCGGCGGCCAAGGCGCGGCACTGGTTGACGGCAACGGTCGTGGGACCGCCGTAGGCGTTGTCGGGGCTGACCGCGGCAACGATCTGGAGGATCCTCACCGGGCCCTCTCCTCGGGTCTCGGAGCCAGGACCCTCGTGTGGTCGGGAACGTCCCCGACGACCAGGGCGGTCGCGCCCACCACGACGTCCTCGCCGATGGTGACGCCGCGCAGCACGGTGGCGCGCGCGGCGATCCAGCTGCCCGAGCCCACGACGACGGGGCCGAGCTCGATCTCGAAGTGGGGGTCGTCGGCGTCGTGCGAGGCGGTGCAGAGCATGGCCTGCTGGCTGATGCACACGTCGTCGCCGATCGTGATCCGGTCGAGGTTCAGCAGATAGGCGCCGACGCCGACCCAGCAGTCGCGCCCGACGGTGAGTTTCCACGGCCAGTGGACGCGCACACCGTGACGGATCAGCGTGCCGCGTCCGATCCTCGCCCCGAAGGCGCGCAACAGGCGGGCGCGCAGCCAGGGGGGCACGAGTACCGAGCGCTGAATGGGATCGGCGACGAGAGCCCATACCGCGCACATGAGTCGTCCGCGACCTTTGTCGTAGCTCCGCCCGGTGAACTCGGCGAGCCTGTGACGGTGCGCGGAGACGGTGGAATCTGTCATGACTGGGCTGACTCCTCGCTTGATTCCAGAATTCGACAGCTAACACACAGTTTTCTTATGTTATTCTCAGAATCACTCAAGTTCCGTAGCCGAGAGCGTGATGAGAACGTGGTCTTTCTAAGATTCTAGAAAGGCGGGCGCTAACATGGCGCACGGACGGTTTTCCGCGAACCATTTCCGCGGGCCGTGGGGCACCGTCCGGCACCACCCCCCTGATTTCGTCCCTCATCATTCCCTGACGCCCTCGGGCGAGCGCAGCTGAGCGAGGAGTTCCCGCATGCGAAGTGCATTCAAGGCCATCGGCTATGGGTTGTCGGTGGTCCTGCTGGCACTGGCATCTCTCATGGTCATCCCTGCTCTTATCCGGGCTTCCGGCGATGCGGCCTATGGAGCCCTCAGCGCCGGTCAGGTCATCGGCTCGGTCGGGGCCGTCATCATCGGATACGGCTGGGGCATGGCCGGACCGGCGGTCATCGCCCGCGCCGATGCCGATGGGCGCCGCGCCGAGTACGTCGAGGCCCTGCGCACCCGCCTGTTCCTGTGCGTACCGGTCTGCTTCGCCTGCTGCGTCGTCGGGGCCGTCGTCGCCGGGACGGGCATGCGGGGCTTCGGCGCCATCGGTGCGCTGGCCCAAGCCGTCGTCGGCATGAGCGGCCAGTGGTATTTCGTGGGCGTCGTGGCGCCCTACTGGTTCCTGGTCGTCGAGACCGTTCCGCGTGTCATCGGCACGATGACCGGCTGGTTCCTCATGAACCACGCCGGGGCCGGCGCCATCGCTGGTACCGGCTGCCAGTGCCTCGGCATCGTGGTGGCCGTCGCCTCCAGCACCGCCTACATCCTGGCCAGGTTGCGCCGCGAGGGCGCCGTCGCCCGCAGGGCGCGTCCGGTCCGCGCCGTCCTGCGCGAGAAGTTCGACGGCGTGGCCGCGTCGATCACGAACTCCCTGGTCCTGTCGCTGCCAATGGTGCTGGTCTCGTTCATCAACCCGGCTGCGCGCCCGATGTTCGCCTTCGTCGACAGGGTGCAGCGCCAGATCACGGTGGCCCTCACGCCGCTGTCCACCGTCATGCAGGGCTGGGTGCCGCGCGGCGACCGGCGCGGCCGCGGCCGCAGGGCGCTGCTCTGGATGGTTCCGCTGTGCGGGCTCATCGTCGTGGGCGTGGTCGTCCTCGGTCCCCTCCTCACCGACTACCTCGGCGACGGCATCATCCGCCCGGGCCTGTTCATCACCGTCCTCATGGCCCTGTTCGTCGCGCTCGGCAGCTACGAGGCGGTCCTCAGCCGTGCGGTGCTGACCACCTTCGGCCGCCTGCGGCGCATCACCCGGGCCAACCTGGCCGGCGGCGCCTTGGCCGTCGTACTGGTCGGCGTCGGCGTCCATGTCTGGGGCGCCAGCGGCGCCCTGGTCGGTGTTCTCGTCTCGATGCTCGTACGCATCATCGACGAGTACCTGGGCGTGCGCCCCGATCTGGCCCGGACGGTCGGCGAACCCGTTGCGGAGGTCCTGTGAGTACCGCGCGCCGGCCTGAGCGCAGGATCGGGCGGGGCGGGCGCATCGGTCTGCTCGTCGCCGCCGTCCTGCTCGTCCTGGTGGTCGTCGACGTGCGCTACGTCGCCTTCCCCGCCGAGGAGGCGGCCCCCGATCACGCCGACGTCCTGTTCGTGCTCGGCCCCCACGACACCGGCCGCATCGCTTACGCCCTCCGGCTCATGGACAAGGGCATCGCCGACGAACTGGTCGTGTCCACCCCGCTCCTCGGCTCGCTGCTCCGCCCCGAGCCGAGCACCTCGTTCTGCACCGAGGAGCACCCCTATCCGGTCACCTGCTTCGTCCCGGATCCCTCCACGACGAGGGGCGAGGCCACCCAGCTCGCCCGCTGGCGGGTGGAGCGGGGGTGGGACGAGATCGTCGTGCTGACGGCCCGCCCGCATGTGAGCCGGACCCGCTACATCATGGATCAGTGCGCAGAGGGCCCGGTCACCGTCCTCGCCTACAGCGGCGGCACGACGCCTCTGGGCTGGGGGTATCAGGTCATCTACCAGGGCATCGCCTTCGTCAAGGCCGCCGTCATGGGGGCGTGCCCCTGATGCGCGCTCCTCTGCCCACCACCGAAGGGACCGACCGACACGAAGGGATCGGTGCAGTGAAGACCTCAACAATCCGTCAAGCCGTCCGCGCGCACTGGGTCGTCGTCCTCGTCGTCGCGATCGTCGGCCTGTCCGGCGGTGCCGGACGGGCCGTGCTGAGCGCACCCAGCTACTCGTCGACGGCCTCGGTGCTGATCGGTGCGGCCGATCCCGATGAGGGCGTCGAGCAGACCTACCAGTCCTCGGTGTCCACGGTGATCTCCGATTCGATGAGCACCTACTCGTCGCTGGCCACCTCCGGCGTCGTCCTCAACGAGGTCGGTTCCCGTCTCGGCCTGAACCAGTCGGCCACGGAGCTGACCGACCGCATCAGTGCCACCGTCCCGTTGAGCACCTCGATCATCGAGGTCACCGCTACCGGTGGTGACGCCGGCAGCGCCGTCGAGCTGGCCAACACCACCATCGACGTGCTCGGCGACGAGATCATCGCTTCCGGCATGAAACAGAGCTCCGGATCCCCGGCGCTCAAGGCCGTCATCATCCAGGACGGCGCCGACAGGGTCGTCGAGACCGGGCCCAGCCCCCTGACCAACGGCATCGCCGGGCTGCTCGCCGGTCTGCTCGTCGGCGTCCTCATCGCCCTCGCCATCGAGTCCGTCCTGCGCCGCGGGCGAGATGGGACTAGGGTCCCGTTGCGGCGCAGATCATCAGGAGATCAGGAGGTTGTGAAACTCTCATGAAGGCTTCTCGACGATTCTTCCTCGGCGCCGGCGCCGCCGGCGCCGTCGCCCTGGGCACGGCCGGCTGCGGCACCCAGGACCCCCCGGTCCGGTCCGTGGACGGGGCCACGTCGTCCGGCTCGTGCATCGGCTCATCGGGCCTGGTCGTCTCGAGCGGTACCCCGATCACGCCCGTCGCGAGCCCGGCCACGTCCGATCCGACCACGTCGGGCTCCGGCCCGGCCGCGTCCGACCCCGGCTCCGCGTCCGTCGACCCGACGGCCGCCTCCAGCACGGAGCCGGGCGCGCCCTCCGAACCCGAATACGCCCCGGTGACGGGCGAGGGGCTGGTCGCGACCGGAGTCGACGACACCGACACCATCGAGCGGGCCGTACGCGAAGGGCTCACCCTCGGCGAGGGCGCCTTCGTCTACCGGGGCTCCGGCATCGACGTGGCCTCCCCGGTACTGCGCGGCCTGGGCGCCGGGCGCACCTTCATCACCATCGACTCGGACTACCTCATCGACTCCGATCGGCAGTGGAGCTCCCTGTTCGTGGAGGGCGTCAGCTTCACCGGCGGCCGTGCGGTCATCCGCAACCGCTACCGGGGTGCGAATGTGACGACCATGCACGTCGTGCGCAACTGCCGTTTCGTCGGCTACGAGGAGAACGCCATCTGCCACGCCTCCTCGGACATGCCCTACTGGAAGATCACCCAGAACTACTTCGCGGCAGCCGGTTCGGAGCATTCGATCGCCGTGGCCCTGCCCGGCCTGACCGACGGGACGACGATCTCCGACAACGCCTTCGTCAACAACCGGGTGCACATCAAGCTGGGCCGCGGCGGGAACAACACGCACATCCAGAACAACGACTTCATCCAGACGGCTTCTGGGACCAGCCGGGTCGCGGTGTGGATCGTGCCGGGCGACAGGACCGTGAACGCCGGATCCGGCCTGCTCGTGGATGCGAACAAGTTCGGGAACGAGTTCGCCGACAGCTCCGACTTGCGCATCGCCTACTTGGACCAGGACGGCGATGACTTCTCCCGGGCGATGCCCTCGAGCGCCATCTCGAGCGGATACATCTCGGGCCACACCATCACGGGCTGCAACTTCGCCGGGAACGGCGACGGCTACGAGGGCGCCGTCGTGTCCGCGACGCCGAACGTCACCGACTGCTACATCGGGCCCATCACGATCTCGGGCGGCGTGCCCTCCTGCGTGCTGGCCTTCCGCCGGTCCCCGAGCGAGGCCATCCGGACGAAGATCGGACCCGTCCAGAGCGCCGAGGACGTCGCCTTCTGCAATGCGGGCGACGACATCGTCACGAAAATCGGTTGAGCCGGCCATGAGGCTGACCGTCGATCGCCTGCCGGTCCTCATCGTCGGGGCGCTCTTCCTCGTCTGCCTGCCGGTGGCCGAGTGGGTCGTCAGGCAGCCCTCCTCGGGCCAGACGGGCCCCTTCGTGAGGGTCTGGCAGGTCTACGACCACGACGCCGCCGTGCGTCTGGTCGCCGCGGTCGTGGTCGGCGCTCTCATCGTGCTCGTCCTGCCCCTGGGCGGGGGCCTGACCCTGTCCGAGGTCGCCGAGCGGGCTCGCGAACCCGTCGAGGTCCTCATGCCCGTATGGGTCCTGCTGGGCTTCGTCGTCATCGTGACGAACGCGATGGCCAAGGGCCGGTACCTCTTCTTCGCCACCGGGTACCTCCAGACGTCGGGTCCGCACACGATGGTCGTGGTGGCCAGCGCCCTCTCGCCGCTGCTGCCCATGCTGTCCGGCATGATCGGGCGCCGCCATCGCGTTCTGAGCGCGCTCTTCTTCGCCGTCTCGTTCGCGTTCATGTTCGGTTCGGCGACCCGCATTTTCTGCGGCATCGTCGTGCTCTACCTGCTGGGCCGTGTCTTCGGCGGACGGGCAGCGCCCTGGTGGGCATGGCTGGGGGGCGTCGCCTTCGCGCTGTTCGCCCTGCCCGTGCCGCTCCACAGCCGCGGCCAGGCGACCCACGGGCTCATCCCGTACTCGCGCGCCGCGATCGACCTGCTGACCGGCCCGGACTATCTGTCGTCGATCTGGGACAGCTTCGCCGAGAACATCGCATTCATCGTTCCGCTGATCATCTACTGCTCGCGGGTGCCCTGGATCACCCTGCACCAGCTGCTCGTCGAGTTGAACCCGCTGCCCTCGGGGGCGGCTGGCTGGCCCCAGATCGCCGACAAGATGCGCGTGCACACGTACATCCCGTTCTCGGCGGTGGGCGAGTGGACCTCCCTGTGGGGCGTCGCCGGCGTCGTCGGCTCGGTGATCGTCTTCGGCCTGCTCACCAGGGCGTGCCTGCTGTCGCTGGGGCGCAGTGCGAATGCCACGATGCCGATCGTGCTGGCCGGTGGCATCGCGCTGGGCGTCATCGCGGCGGTGCAGTTCTGCGAGTACAACACCCGCATGACGATGCGCATACAGGACTTCCTGGTGATGCTGGCCGTCGTGGAGCGCGTTGCGCGGCCCTGCCTCGATGCCCTGCAGGCGGGGCCGTGTCCCGGCGCCCCGCAGGTGGGACCGCGTCCCGATACGGCACGAGCGGGGCCGGCCGAACCGGGTGATGGTTCAGGGTCGCCACCGAGCTCGGACGAGATCGTCGGAGCCCCCGATCCACTAGGCTGAAGAAGCACCTGAGAGGAGCTTGCCCGGATGTCCGCTTCACGTCTTCTGAAGATGGTACGGACCCTGGCCTGGCTGCTGCCCGCCAGCGCGGCGAAGAACCGTCTGCTGACCCGCTTGGGCCACCACGTCAGCTCGAGGGCGCGCGCCGCGCCGAGCCTGGTGTGGGACGTCGACGAGTTCACCGTTGCCGATGACGCATCGGTGCTCGTCGGCAACGTGATCCGCCACCTCAGCGCCGTCGAGATCGGTGAGGGCGCGATGCTGGCGAATTTCAACCTCGTCTCGGCCCATCCCGCGTACAAGGACAGCTATCCCGAGCCCAACGGCCTCTTCCTCGAGGCCGGCGCCAAGGTGCTCAGCCGGCATCAGCTCGACTGCTCGGCGGCCGTGCGGGTGCGTTCCTTCGCCTCGATCGCTGGCCACGGTACGAACATCCTGACGCACAGCGTCGATCTGAAGCGCGACGCCCAGGCGGCCTACCCGGTGACCATCGGCGAACGCAGTTTCGTCGGCACTCGTTGCCTGCTGCTCGGCGGCGCGGAGCTGCCGCCGCACTCGGTGCTGGCGGCCGGTTCCACTCTCCTGCGCCCCGAGGGCGTCGAGCGCCCCGAGGGGCTGTACGCCGGCAGCCCGGCCGTCTTCAAGAAGAAGGTCGACGGGGCCTGGTTCCACCGGCGCCACCCGCACACGAATGATCTGTACGTGCCCAGCACGGGCAGGACGATCAGGGGCTGAGAGCTACTGCGAGGGGCCGAGGGGCTGGTCCGGCCCTCCTTGCGGCGCCTCCGCGCCTCGTGCGCGCCGGTCTGCGTCCGCCCCCGCCATGAGGGATTCGGCCGCCTCCAGGATGATCCGGCGGGTACGGGTGCGCGAGGCCTGGGCGAGCAGCGAGTGGTCGAGCGTGCGCTCGTAGTCGGCGGTGATCCGCCGCCTTCGCCGGCTGAGGCGGGCGACGGCCTCGGCGCCGCGCTCGGTGCGCCAGTGCGGAGCGTCGTCGGCGCCGATGTGCATCTCGACGGCTGTCCCCGCCGGGACCTGCTCGAGCAGGATCGCCGCGTCGTCGAGGACGCCGAGCCTGGCCAGCGCCGTCCAGACGCGGCGGGGTGCAGCCAGGCGCATCCGCTGGCGGACGCGCTTGGCGGTCTGCTTGGCGCGCTGGTACCGCGTGAGCCCGGCGAAGGCGTCCTCGACGGTGAGCGGACGGTCGACGCGCAGCCGCTGCAGATACTGTTTCAGCCAGGGGCCCTCGAGGACGTGGCGGTAGTGGCAAGCCCTGGGGTTCCAACCCGTCGGGTTGAGGATGACCAGGCGATCGATGGGTACGCGGGCGGCGGCCCGGCCGAACAGCCACATGCCGATGCACGCGCCGACGGCCATGACCGGTACGCGGGGTGCCAGACGGCGCAGCGCGCGGACGGTGCCGATGCAGTCGGCGACGCCTTGGTCGTTGAACGGATTGGGCTCGCCGTCGGTGACGCCGGTGTAGGCGTCGCCCTGGTCGTTGCGCTCGCAGCGCAGGCTGGCGGCTCCGGCCGCGGCGAGTTCGCGCGCGCTCTGCGCCCACAGGCCGGTGCCGCCGTCGCGCGGTTCCCCGCCGATGCTGGTGAAGGCGACGGTCAGCCGCGGGGGCCCGGCCGGGCGGGTCAGGACGCCGGGCATGCCATCCACGCTCACGAACTCCTCGCTGATCCTCGCGCCGCCCTGGGCGGTGCTCACGAACCTGGTGGGGGAGAACGCGACGGCGGTGGCCCGCGCTCGCGGGATCATCCCGGCGATCCGGCCGAGGCGCGCCCACGGCACCCGTGACAGGTGCGGGGCGACGGCGTACAGGCGCTCGGCCGTCTCGCGGTCCTCCTCGAGGATCACGGCCGCCCGGGCGGCCGATTCTGTCCTGAGGTCGAGCGCGCGCACGGACGCGGCCTGCTCGACGGTCCAGCGGCGGCCCGGCGTCTCGACGACGCCGTTCTCAGGGGCGATCTGCACCGAGACGTTGCGCAGCAGCTGCTGCTGGCGCAGCTGGTGGCGCCCGTCGATGGGCTCCCAATTGATGAGCCGGCTCACGGCGCCGGTATGGGCGGCGATCGCGCAGCCCAGGCGCAGGCCCAGCGTCGTCACCTCGTGCCCGGGCAGGAGCCGCGCGGCGTACCGCTGCACGCACGTCAGGTCGTCGCACCAGGCGTCGGCCGGGGCGGCCCCTTCGGAGAGGTCGTGGGAGTCGCCGTCGCCGCGCCAGTCGAAGCGCACGGCGACCAGGCCGGCACGCGCGCACGAGATCGCGAGGGCCCGCAGCGCGCGGAACGTGATGATGGACTCGCGGCCGACCGGGCCCGCGATCACGACGATGCCGGCGGCGGTTCCGCAGCTGGGGGCGTGCACCCAGGCCGCCAGATAGTCGTCGGCGCCGCCGATCCAGGTGGGGGAGCCCTGCACGCCGGGCCGCACCGGGGCCGACCGCAGCGGGGAGACGCAGGAGAGCCGGGGATGCGATGCCTCGGCCATTGCAGCGTTCTCGGACACGGGCGGTTCCATTCGTCGGCGCGTACGTGGGGGCGATTGGTCGGGTCGGTACGCTCGTCAGTACTCGGGCGCGACTGGCATGATCCTACGCCATCGGACCCCGGCGCCCTGCCACGTGCCACCCGCCCGCCGCCGGGCCCGGCCGGAAGACGCGTTGCCCGTTCAGCCGCGGTGCGGCACGATGGGGACATCCCAGTCTTCGAGGGGGGACCCATGAGTGATCGGCAGGAGACCGCCGGCGTGCGGGGGCGTCTGAGCGCTCTGTTCCCCCGCGGTATCGGGACCGCCGGGGAGAAGGGCGGCGAGTTCGTGTCCCGGGCCGCCTCGCGGCTCGACAGGGGCCTCGACGCCGCCGTCGACGGCGGCGCGGCCGCCTTCAACAAGGTGCGCAGACGCTCCGGTGAGGTCCTTGACAGGATCGACGCCTGGTCGGTCAGGGCGAGTGAGAGGGCCACCGCCGTCAGCGATCGGGTGGTCGAGGCCTCGAGCGGTCTCGCCGAAAAGGGCTCCGAACGCGTCGAGCGCCTGGGCAGACGCATCCAGGACGCCGTCGAGCAGCCCGGCGGGCCGCAGTCCACCTAGTCGATCCGCGCGCCCCGTCGTGGCAGAGTTGAACCATGCCGGCAACCACAGCTGAACTCGTTGATCTGCTGCGTCTGACCAAGGAGCCCGACAGCGTCTTCATCGGACGCCATCCGCGCACGGTGATGCAGCGCACCTATGGCGGGCAGGTGCTCGCCCAGTCCCTCATGGCCGCCTACAGCACGGTCCCCGAAGACCGGATCGCGCACTCCCTGAACTCCTATTTCATTCGTCCCGGCCAGGCCGACATCGACATCGAGTACGTCGTGGAGCCGCTGCGCGACGGGCGCACCTTCTCGGTGCGCCGGGTCACCGCCCTGCAGGACGGGCGCACGATCTTCACCGGTTCGTACTCCTTCCACGAGATGGAGGAGGGGCTGGACCACTCCGACCCGATTGCCGCGCAAGTGCCCTCACCCGACGACTGCCCCGGATTCCTCGACATCAGCGCGGAGCGCTACGGCGCCTCACCGCTGTGGCACGAGTGGGACGCCCTGGACGTGCGCTTCGCCGGCGACTCCAGCGAGGGCGGTCTCATCGAGCCGGCCAACCACCCGGCGCACATGCGGGTCTGGGTGAGGACGACCGAGGCCCTGCCCGAGGACGACAGCGCCATCCATCAGGCCGTGCTGGCCTACCTGTCGGATCTGACCCTGCTGTCGGTGACGGTGATCCCGCATTCGGTCGCCTACATGTCCCCGCACCTGCAGGTGGCCACGCTCGACCACATCATGCATTTCCACCGCGCGGTGCGTGCGGACCGCTGGCTGCTCTACGACATGCTCTCGCCCTCGGCCTCCAACAGCCTGGGCATCGCCACCGGCCGGCTCTTCCAGGGCGACAAGATGGTGGCCTCCTGCTCCCAGGAGGGCCTCATCCGGGTGATCGAGCAGGAGCGCGAGCTCCTCACCTGAAACCGGGTGGCCTAGGCGGTCTGGCGCAGCTGGTTGAGGGCTGCGCGCTCGATCTGGCGGACGCGCTCGGCGGTGATGCCCCACACGGCGCCGATGTCGGCCAGCTTGGCCTGGCGGCCGTCGAGCAGGCCGTAGCGGCGGCGCATGACGTCTGCCGAGCGCTCGTCCAGGTCCGACAGCATGCCCTCCAGGCGGGTGCGGTCCTCGGCGTCGAGCACGAGTTCGTCGGGGCCGGGCGCGGTCTCGCGGGCGATCAGATCGCCGAGCGAGGTGTCACCGTCGTCCTCGACCGGGGCGTCGAGGCTGACATGCTCGCGGGAGTAGCGGATGAGGTCGACGACCTTCGACTCCTCGACCCCGAGCTCCTCGGCTATCTCGGCCACCTCGGGCTCGCGACCCAGGTTGCGCTCCAGGTTGCGGCGCACGGCCAGGATCTGGTTGACCTGCTCGGCCACGTGCACGGGCAGGCGCACGATACGGCCCTGCTGGGCGATGCCGCGGCTGATGGCCTGGCGGACCCACCAGGTGGCGTAGGTGCTGAACTTGAAGCCCTTCGCGTAGTCGAACTTCTCGACCGCGCGGATCAGACCGGTGTTGCCCTCCTGGACGAGGTCGAGGAGCGGCATCTGAGAACGTCCGTACTTGCGGGCCACGGAGACCACCAGACGCAGGTTGGCGCGTACGAAGTGCTGCATGGCGCGCTCACCCTCCTCGGCGACGAGCTCGAACTCCTCGCGAGTGGCGTCGCTTGCGGTCTCGGCGTCCCCCCGGAGGATCGCCTGGGCGTACTGGCCGGCCTCGATGAGTCGAGCGAGCTCGACCTCTTCGGCCGCATCCAGCAGTGGCGTCTTGGCGATCGACTCGAGGTAGAGCCCCACCGAGTCCTTGCCGTCGATGCCGTCGTTGCTGCGTGCGCGAGATTTCTCCATCGGTTCCCTTCCGTCGTTCATAGTCTCTAACAATGCGGTGGGCGAAAACCATTCCAGTTGCCAGCGGAAAGTTGAAAAGAGGCGCAACCGCGGGTGAGCGTGCAACCACGGTCTGATGCCCCGGGGACTGTGGCAGGAGGCCGGCGCCGCACGCTCATGGCCCCGTTCATCAGGGTTTTCCCGCCCGGGCGGGGTCCTCGGCCCGGTGGCCGGGCCCTGGGCCGCCCCGGGCCGTCGGACGGGCGGGGCCGCGGCGCTGCCGTTTGTCGCCGGGTGACACACTTGGAGGTGGCGTCTTCTTGACGCAGGCAGACTTGAGCGTGCCCTGAATCCGGACCGGCGTTCGGGTTCGTCGAGCGCTTCACTAGTTGGAAAGGTCCCCTGTGACGGCTCCCACCAAGAACCCGGCCCAGACCTCAGAGGAAGCCGGCGCCGCGTCGGCGGAGAGGAGGGCGACTCGTCCGCGCGTCAAGAAGAGCACCACCGCCAAGGCGGCCACGGCGAAGAAGAAGTCGAGCGGGGCCTCCGCGAAGAAGACCGCCCGTCGGAGCACGGCCAAGAAACCGGCAGCGGGTGCGCGGGGCGCGGTGAGCAAGGCCGCTCTGACGAGAGCCATGGCCGGCAAGGTGGAGGGCGTCGCCGAGGCCGACGGCATCGAGGTCACCTTCGAGCGCGACGGCGACGACATCGTGGTCCGCGCCGGGGGCAAGAAGCGCACGCTCGACGACATCGACGAGTCGAAGTTCGACAAGAGCGAGGCCGAGCGGGATGAGGCCGAGATCAACGAGGACACCAGGGGCTTCAGCCTCTCCGACAAGGACGACGGCGACGAGCCCGAGCAGCAGGTGACCGTTGCCGGCGCAACGGCCGATCCGGTCAAGGACTACCTCAAGCAGATCGGCAAGGTCGCCCTGCTGAACGCCGCCCAGGAGGTCGACCTGGCCAAGCGCATCGAGGCGGGCCTGTTCGCCGATGAGCAGCTCTCGCAGCATCCCGGGAAGATCCGGGCCGCCGATCGCGAGGACTTCGAGTGGATCGCCGAGGACGGCCACCGCGCCAAGAACCACCTGCTGGAGGCCAATCTGCGTCTGGTCGTCTCCCTGGCCAAGCGCTACACGGGCCGCGGCATGCTCTTCCTCGACCTCATCCAGGAGGGCAATCTCGGCCTGATCCGCGCCGTCGAGAAGTTCGACTACACCAAGGGCTACAAGTTCAGCACCTACGCCACCTGGTGGATCAAGCAGGCCATTACCCGAGCCATGGCCGACCAGGCCCGCACGATCCGCATCCCCGTCCACATGGTCGAGGTCATCAACAAGCTCGCTCGCGTCCAGCGCCAGATGCTGCAGGACCTGGGCCGCGAACCGAGCCCCGAGGAACTGGCCGTCGAGCTCGACATGACACCCGAGAAGGTCATCGAGGTGCAGAAGTACGGCCGCGAGCCGATCAGCCTGCACACCCCGCTGGGCGAGGACGGCGACTCCGAGTTCGGCGACCTCATCGAGGACTCCGAGGCCATCGTCCCGGCCGACGCCGTGAACTTCACGCTCCTGCAGGAGCAGCTGCACGACGTGCTCGACACCCTGTCCGAGCGCGAGGCGGGCGTCGTCTCGATGCGCTTCGGGCTGACCGACGGCCAGCCGAAGACGCTGGACGAGATCGGCAAGGTCTACGGGGTGACGCGCGAGCGCATCCGCCAGATCGAATCGAAGACCATGAGCAAGCTGCGCCACCCGAGCCGCTCCCAGGTGCTGCGCGACTACCTGGACTGAACCGTTCGGACGACCGGCCCCGTCGACGGGCCGGGCCCGCCCGGTCACCGCCGAGCCGGGGAGGCCTCGTGGTCGGCCGAGTACGCGTTCAGGTCGAGCAGCGCCCGGCGGACCATGTCGTAGGTGATCTCGTAGGGGGCCTCCTCGGGCCTGACGAAATCCATGATGCGCTCGGCGAATTCGTCGATGCGCTCGGGCCCGACCGAGACCTGAGTGGTTCTGGTAGGCAGACCGAGGGAGGCGTTGAGCCCGTGGAAACGGTCGCGCTCGGCGAGCTGCCCGTCGAGGGTCAGCAGCACCAGGACGCCGAAGCTGACGACCTCGCCGTGCAGATGACCGGAGACGTTCGGCATCCTCGTGTGAGCGTTGTAGACCGCGTGCGCGAATGAGGAGTTGAACTGATGCTTGACCAGCACGCTCGTCAGGCCGGTGGTCACCAGGATGTTGAGGGCGATCTCGCGCAGGGCCTCAGTGGCCTCGTTCCGGTCGGCGTCGGCCAAGGCCTGCGCGCCGTGGGCGAACAGCGGGTCGGCCTCGTGGCGGGCGATGTCGACGCCGACGCGGTCGGAGTGCCCCAGGTCGAGGCCGCGCGAGCTGAACGGGCTCTCGACCTGCTTGCTGAGGGCGTCGCCGATGCCCGCCCACAGGTAGACGGTGGGGGCCTTGGCGATGATGTCCGTGTTGATGAAGGTGTGCTCGGCCGGGCGCTCGCGGAAGACGTACCTGCTGAACGAGTGGTCCCGGTGGTAGATCACGCCGACGCGCGTCACGGCCGCGCAGGTGGAGGCGATCGTCGGGAAGGTGAGGAGCACCTTGCCGGCCTGGATGGCCAGCAGCTTGCACAGGTCCATCATCTTGCCCCCGCCGACTGCGAAGATCATGTCGGCGCTGCGCACCTCGCCGGTGGACTGCAACTCGTCGGCCTTCTCCTGGGTGGCCTCGTCGCCGGCGACGAGGGAGCCGGTGACGGCTGTGGGGGAGCCGGCCAGGGCCTCGCGGATCCTCGGTCCGGCTGCGGCCATGGCCCGCTCGCCCCCGATGATGACGGCACTGGTCCCGTAGGCGGCGACGGTCTCGGGGACAGCGGCGTAGGCGTCGGCACCGCCGATCGTCCAGTTCGGCAGATAGGTGCTGGAGGTGCTGCTCATTGTCGGCCTTTGCTCGCTGGGCCGCCATCGGGGCGGATCCGGGCAAGACTAACCCGCCGGGACGGGCGCCGGGCCGGACGGTCATTCCACGGATGACCCCTCTCTGCGCTGAGGACGCGACGGGGCGCGCGGGAGCGACCGTGCCGGGGCCGGGTCAGCTGAGGAGCGAGACGTCGCCCTCGAGGCGAACGGCGACTTCCCTGATCTTCTCGGCGTGCGCCCGGGCGTGGTGTGCACAGAACAGAAGCGTGCCGCCGCTTGCGAGACTCACGCGGAGATGAGCCTGCGCACCGCACCGGTCGCAGCGATCGGCTGCGGTCAACTGGGTGTTTTCAACAACAGGCGTGCTCACGTCTCCACAGTACGCGCCGGGGACAACTTGGTATGCGAATGCGTCGGACCGGCCCCGGGCGCGGGGCGGCTGCGGCCTGCCGCTCGTCGGAATCGTCGGCGCTCGCGGATAGACTCCCGCTCGTGCCTACATCTACGATCAGCAAGAGCCCCGAGGGCTCCGGCGCCGCGCGCTCCTACGGCGCGAAGAACCTTCTCGTCCTCGAGGGGCTCGAGGCCGTCCGCAAGCGCCCCGCCATGTACATCGGCTCGACCGACACGCGCGGCCTCATGCACTGCCTGTGGGAGATCATCGATAACGCGGTCGACGAGGCGCTGGCCGGCTTCGGCGACCGCATCAGGGTCGAGCTGCGCGCCGACGGGTCGATCCACGTGGCCGATGGCGCGCGCGGCATACCCGTCGACGTCGAGCCCCGCACCGGCCTCGCCGGCGTCGAAGTTGTCTTCACCAAGCTCCACGCCGGCGGCAAGTTCGGCGCGGGCTCCTACGGCGCCGCCGGCGGCCTGCACGGCGTGGGGGCCTCCGTCGTCAACGCCCTGAGCTCCCGGCTCGACGTCGAGGTCGACCGCGGCGGGGCCACCTGGGCGATGAGCTTCCAGCGGGGCGTCCCCGGCGTCTTCAGCGGCGAAGGCCCCGACGCCGGCTTCACCCCCGGCGGCGGCCTGCGCAAGACCGGCAGGGTCAGGAAGGGCGTTACCGGCACGCGCATCACCTACTGGCCCGACCGCCAGGTCTTCCTCAGGGACGCCCAGCTGTCCATCGAGCGGCTCGTCGAGCGGGCCCGCCAGACCAGCTTCCTGGTGCCCGGCCTCGAGATCGTCATCGACGACGAGCGCGGCGCCGAGCCCGTCGTCGAGTCCTTCCGGCACGAGGGCGGTATCAGCGAGTTCGCCGACTTCCTGAGCGTCGGCGAACCCCTCACCGAGGTGCTGCGCCTGCAGGGCTCCGACTCGTTCGTCGAGACCGTTCCGATGCTCGACGCCAAGGGCGTCATGACGCCTACCGACGTGGAGCGGCGGCTCGACGTCGACATCGCCGTCGTCTGGGACAACGGCTACGAAACCGTCGAGCGCTCCTTCGTGAACATCATCGCCACTCCCAAGGGCGGCACGCACGTCCAGGGCTTCGAGCGCGGTCTGACAAGGGCGTTCACTGCGGGGCTGGATGGCACGCGCCTGCTCAGGGCCGGTGATGACGTCCTCAAGGAGGACATCCTGGAGGGGCTCACCGCCGTCGTCACGGTGCGTCTGCCCGAACCTCAGTTCGAGGGCCAGACCAAGGAGGTGCTCGGCACCCCGCCGGTCACCCGCCTGGTCGCCAGGATCGTCGAGAGCCGGATGGAGGAGTACCTCGGGTCCACCAAGCCCGCCGTGCGCGCCCAGGCCCGCATGCTGATGGAGAAGGTCGTCAACGCCTCGCGCACCCGCAGGGCCGCCCGCGCCCACCGCGAGAACCAGCGCCGCAAGAACGCGCTCGAGTCCAGCTCCATGCCGCCCAAGCTGAAGGACTGCCGCAGCGTCGACGGCGAGCGCAGCGAGCTGTTCATCGTCGAAGGCGACTCCGCCCTGGGCACCGCGCTGCGCGCCCGCGACAGCGAGTTCCAGGCGCTGCTGCCCATCCGCGGCAAGATCCTCAACGTCCAGAAGGCCTCGCTCGGCGACATGCTGAAGAACCTGGAGTGCTCCTCGATCATCCAGGTGGTCGGCGCGGGCTCGGGCGCCAGCTTCGACATCGACCAGGCCCGCTACGGCAAGGTCATCTTCATGGCCGATGCCGATTCCGACGGCGCCCACATCCGCTGCCTGCTGGCCACGCTGTTCTTCCGCTACATGCGCCCGATGATCGAGGCGGGCCGCGTCTACAGCGCCGTCCCCCCGCTGCACCGCTTCGAGCTGACGAACCCGCGCAAGGGCATGGAGAGGTACGTCTACACGTACTCGGACCCCGAGTACCAGCGGAAGATGGCCGAACTCACCAAGAAGAGGATCCGCTTCAAGGAGCCCCAGCGCTACAAGGGCCTGGGCGAGATGGACGCCGACCAGCTGGCCGACACCACCATGGACCCGCGCCACCGGATGCTGCGCCGTATCGCCATCGACGACGCCGAGGACGCCTCCAGGACCTTCGAACTGCTCATGGGCAACGAGGTGGCCCCGCGCAAGGAGTTCATCGTCGCCGGCGCCTACCAGCTCGACGAGGACCGCATCGACGTCTGAGTCCCGGACCGTTCGGCGCGCCGGCGGTCGGCCCGCCCGCCGGGCTCCGCCAACCACACCGCCTGTGCGCGGCCGATCACGGGCCCCGGTCTGCGCCGGTCAGGCCTGCTCCTGGTGCTCGCGACCGCGGCCCAGCCGCAGCACCTCGTACATGAGCTCGTGCAGGGGGACCGGTACGCCGGCCTCGTCACCGCAACGGACGATCGCGCCGGTCTGCGTCTCGAGCTCGCTGGGGCGCCCGGCGGCCAGGTCGCGGTGCAGCGAGGCGGTGCTGGACGGCGGCTGGGCGCGAGCGAAGTCCATCGTCGTCTTGACGATGTCCGTGGGCAGCGCGATGCCGCGGGCGGCGGCGACCGAGGCGATCTCGGTGATCGTCCCGGCCAGCAGCCGTTCCAACCGGGGCCGGGAGAGCATCCGGCCGAGAGTCAGACCGGTGATGGCGCCGAGTTCGCCGACGGGGATGACGAACATGGCCTTGGTCCACAGCGCGGTCCAGATGTCGGCGGGTACGGGGGAGCCCGCGCCCGCCTCCTCGAGGGCCCCGCGCAGTGCTCGGACGCGCCTGCTGTCGGCGTTGTCCCATTCGCCGACCTCGAGCGTTCCGGGCCCGCCGTGGCGGGCGATCACGCCGGGCCGCTCGATCATGGCGAAGACCCGCACCACGCCGGGCAGGGTGCGCCGTTCGCCGACGATGTCGGCCGTCAGGCGCGGGCCGTCCACACCGTTCTGGGTCGTGACGACGGCCGTGTCCGGCCCGATGAGGGGCCCGGCGCCCGACAGGGCTTCGGTGATCTGGGTGGCCTTGACGCAGCTGAGGACGTAGTCGACCGGCCCGATCGTCGCCGGATCGTCGTCGGCCGTCACCGGGACGGTGAGCTCCTCGTCCTCGATCAGCCGCAGACCGTCGGCCCGCAGCGCATCGAGAGCGCGTCCCCGTGCCACGAAGGACACGTCGTGGCCCGCCAGGGCGAGCCGGGCGCCGAGGAAACCGCCGACGCCGCCGGCTCCGATCACTGCGAACTTCATGGGGCAAGCCTAGGGCCGCGGGCCTCCGCATTCAGCGGGTTGAGGTTGGGACAGGGCTCGCCCCTCCGGTGCACGAGCGCAACGGCCTGCCCGCGTGGTGGCGCGCGGGCACGGGTCGGGGGCTCGCCCCTCCCCCTTCGACTCAGTGCGGCATGACCCGCGAGCTGATGGCCGCCACGGACCGGGCCAGGGGTGTGCCGGAACCGTCCCGCTTGCCGGTGAACGCCGGCAGCTCAACGGCCGAACCGCCGGAGGCGGCTGCGACGGCGGGCGCCGGGCCGACCCAGGCCAGCGTCAGGGCGTCCTCCCCCTTCAGGAAGCGATGGCAGCGCACGCCGGACGTGGCGCGCCCCTTGGCCGGGTACTCGGCGAAATCGGTGAGCTTGACGCTGCCCGCCCCCGTGCCGGGCAGGGCGTCCGACGAACCCGACACCGTTACGACCACGGCGCCCGCAGTGGGGGTGGCGCCGAACCAGATGGCCCGGGCGCCCCTGCCGAGTTTGATACCGGCCACACCGCCGCCGCCGCGGCCCTGAGGGCGTACGAGCGGGGCGGGGAAGTGCAGCAGCTGCGCGTCCGAGGTGACGAAGACCAGGTCGTCGCTCTCGTCGACCAGCTGGACGGCGCCGACGAGTTCGTCGTCGCCGTCCAAGCGGATGACCTCCCACGAGTCGCGGGTGAGCACCTCGGGGTTGACGCGTTTGACGACGCCGCCCCGCGTGCCGATCGCCAGACCGGGGCCCTGCGGGTCGAGCGTCGTCAGGGCGATGGGGTGCTCACCGCGGTCGAGGGCGAGGAGCTCGGCGAGCCGGGTACCGCCGCGAAGATTCGGCGCGTTCGCCGTCTGCACGGTCTCGGGCAGGTCGATGACGCGGGCCTTGACCAGACGGCCCCTGGTGGTGATGACGCCGAACTCCGAGTGGGTCTTCGCGGCGATCGCCGAGACGATGACGTCGTGACGTCCGCGCGGGCCGCCGGCGGGCAGCGCATCCGGCTCCTCGGCGTCGGCGGGACGGTTCATGCGGGCGACCAGGCCGGCGGAGCCGAGCATCACCCAGCAGGGGCCGTCGGGGATCTCCAGCGGTTCGGCGACCGCCGGGAGGGTGGCGCCCGAGCCCTCGAGCAGGACGGTGCGGCGCGGCATGCCGTACCGCTCGGCCACGTCGGTGAGCTGCTCGGCCACCACGCCGCGCAGGCGCCCGGGGTCCTCGATGATCCCGGTGAGCTCGGCGATGCGCCTGGTCAGCTCGTCGCGCTCGGTCTCCAGCTCGATGCGGCTGAGCCTGGTGAGGCGGCGCAGCTGCATGTCGAGGATGTGGTTCGCCTGGACCTCGTCCAGCTCGAAGGCCGCCATGAGGCGTTCGCGCGCCTGGCCGGCGTCCTCCGAGGACCGGATGATCGCGATGACGTCGTCGATGTCGATCATCGCCAGGAGCAGGCCCTCGACCAGGTGCAGGCGGTCCTGGGCCTTGCCGAGCTGGAACTTGGTGCGCCGCAGGCAGACGTCGAGGCGGTGCTCCAGGTAGACCTGCAGCAGCTCCTTGAGACCGAGCGTGCGCGGCTGGCCGTCGACGAGGGCCACGTTGTTGATGCCGAAGGAGTCCTCCAGCTTCGTGTGCCTGTACAGCTGGGCGAGCAGGGCATCGGGGTTGATGCCGTTCTTGACCTCGATCACCAGGCGCAGGCCGTTGGTCAGGTCGGTCAGGTCCTTGATGTCGGCGATGCCGATGATCTTCTTGGCCTGGACGAGGTGTTTGATCTGCTCGATGATCCTCTCGGGGCCGACGGCGAACGGCAGTTCGGTGACGACGATGCCGCGCCGGCGCGGACTGACCTGCTCGACGCGGGTCGTCGCACGGGTCTTGAAAGTGCCTCGGCCGGTGGCGTAGGCGTCGCGGACGCCGTCCAGCCCGACGATCCTGCCGCCGGTGGGGAAGTCCGGGCCGGGGACGAAGCGCATCAGCTCGTCGAGGTCGGTGTCGGGGTGCTCCAGCAGGTGCTTGAGCGCCTGGACGACCTCGACGAGGTTGTGCGGGGGCATGTTCGTGGCCATGCCGACGGCGATGCCGGTCGCGCCGTTGACGAGCAGGTTCGGGAATGCGGCCGGCAGGACGACCGGTTCGGTCTCCTTGCCGTCGTAGTTGGGGCGGAAGTCGACGGTGTCCTCGTCCAGGCCCTCGATCATCGGCAGGGCCGCCGGGGCCAGGCGGCACTCGGTGTAGCGCATGGCGGCGGGGCCGGCGTCGAGCGAGCCGAAGTTCCCGTGGCCGTCGACGAGCTTGAGGCGCATCGACCAGTCCTGGCCCAGGCGGACGAGGGCGTCGTAGATGGCCGAATCGCCGTGCGGGTGCAGCTTGCCCATGACGTCGCCGACGACACGGGCGCACTTGACGAATGCGTGGTCGGGCAGGAGGCGCTGCTGGTCCATCCCGTACAGGATCCGCCGCTGCACCGGCTTGAGGCCGTCGCGGGCGTCGGGCAGCGCGCGTGCGTAGATGACCGAGTAGGCGTACTCGAGGAAGGACGACTCCATCTCGTTCGAGACGTCGACATCGATGATGCGTTCGGCGAAGTCGTCCTCGACGGGCGTCTTGGTGCGTGCCATCTGTTGATCTGCTCCTGACTGTCGGCCGACCTCGATTATCGGGCATCGGGGCGGCGGGGGAGTCATTCCACGCCGGGCGGGGCTCGATCGGGGTATGGGGACGAGGGCCCCGGGGGCGCGCGGCGGGCCGGTCACCGGCCCCGTGATGCGATCCGTTCAGGAGCGCACGTCGACGACCACCCGGCCGTGCGAACGGTGCCCGATGAGGTCCTCGGCGGCCCGGAAGGCGCCGGCCAGCGGGACGGTGCTCGACATGGCGTCGATGCGCTCGCCGGGCAGCGTGGCCAGCAGCGCCCAGGCCTCGCGGCGGGCCTCGACGGGTGCCTCGACGGAGTCGACACCGGTCAGGGTCGCATTGCGCAGGATGAACGGCATGACGGTGCCGGGGAGCTTGGCGGAGCCGGCCAGGCCGCAGGCCGCGACGGTGCCGGAGTAGACGGTCTGGGCCAGCGCGTTGACCAGCACCTCGCCGCCAACGGTGTCGAGGACGCCGGACCAGCGCTGCTTCTGCAGGGCGCCCTTCTGGTCTACGAGCTCGGAGCGGTCGATGACCTGCTCGGCTCCCAGACCGCGCAGATAACCGCCCAGCTCGTCGGGGCGGCCGGTGAGAGCGGCGACGTGGTGGCCGGTTGCGGCCAGCAGCAGGAGCGCGACGGAGCCCACCCCGCCGGTGGCGCCGGTGACGAGCACGGGTCGCCCGGGCGCGGAGACCAGGCCGGCCCGGCCCAGACGCAGTACGCACAGGGCCGCGGTGTAGCCGGCGGTGCCGATGGCGGCGGCGCGTTCGGGACTCATGGACTCGGGCAGGGCGATGAGGCGGTCGCCGGGCACGCGGGCCAGCTCGCTGAAGGCGCCGTTGCGGCTCTCGGACATACCGATGCCGTTGAGAATGACCCTGTCACCGGCCTGCCAGGCCGGATCGACGGATTCCCTGACGGTGCCGACCAGGTCGATGCCGCCGATGAGCGGGGTCCTGCGGACGATGCCGGGCAGGCCGGTGAGCGCCATGGCGTCCTTGTAGTTGATGCTCGAGTGGCTGACCTCGACGAGCACCGGGTCGTCGCCGAGGAAGGACTCGTCGACCTCCTCGATGGCCGCCGTGTTGACGGGCTGGCCGTCGCCGCGCTCGTGGGCGGGATTGGAACGGATGACGATGGCGCGCGTCATGCGGGGCCTCCAGCGGTCGTCGGGGAACCCTCCCAGCATGCCGTGTCCGTTCGGGACTCCGCAAGGGAGCCCGGCCGGCGCATCGCCTGGCGGCCGGACCGCCCGCGGGTCTTGGGGGGGCGCTCGGCCCTCAGACCCAGCGCATCGGCCAGCGCGGGCCACAGGGCGTCGCCGTCGGCCCCGTGCAGGGAGGGCACCCCGCGCGGGAGCCAGGCACGGCGCGACCCGGCCAGCAGCGTCGCCGTGCCATGGGCGAGGACCTGCTCGGTGGGACTCAGCGAGCGCAGGACCACCGCCCGCACCCTGTCGGGATGCTTCTGCGCGAACTCCCGATAGAGTTCGGGATCGTGCTGGCCGTCGTCGCCGACGAGCACCCAGCGGATGCCCGGGAACTCGCCGGCGAGCTCGGCCATGGCGTTGCGTTTGTGGTCCGTGCCCGAGCGGACCCACGCGGTCGGGGTGGGGCCCCAGTCGGTGAGCAGCAGCGCGCCGCGCGGGAAGCCGTGGCGCGCCATGAACCGCTTGAGGAAGTGGATCGAGGTCCAAGCGCCGGTCGAGACGTAGAAGATCGGCGCGCCCGGGTGCTCCGCCAGCAGCCGCTGGTACATGCGCGCCATCCCCGGCACCGCCTGGCGGTTGCCCTCCAGCTGGAAGAAGCTGTTCCAGACGGCCAGGAAGAGGCGCGGCATCCACGTGCTGATGATCGTGTCGTCGATGTCGGAGATCATGCCGAAGCGCTCGTCGGGGCCGACGATCTGCACCGGCACCTCCGCCTCGGTGCCGTCGGCCGCGGCCAGGCGCACCGTGTGCCAGCCCGGCTCCAGGCCGGACCCGACCGTCGTGTCGACATAGCCGCGCCGGTCGGTGCGCAGGGTCCGGGTCCGCCCGGCGACCGTCAGCCGCACCGGCCGGTGCGGCGCCGGCAGCTCCAGGAAGTTGCGCCAGCCGCGGCGGCGCAGCCATGCGCCGGCGTGGGCCGGCAGCAGTTTCTCGTCATCGGGGCGCAGGACGAGTCGTCCCAGGACGCGCACGCCGTCGGGGGTGCCGTAACCGATAAAGGGGACGGGCTTCTCGCGCCAGCCGCGGCGGCGCAGCACAGCACCGACCCGGCGCGTCACGAAGTCGTTGACGCGAATGCCGATCGCAGGTCCGTGCCTCATGACCTCCAACCATAATGGCCCGTCGTGATCGCGGAGGCCGGCTGCGCTGCCGCAGCGGGCCTCCGGGTGGCACGATAATGGCTGTGACGAATGCCAGCCAGCCCGCACTGCCGCAGCCCCTGCGCGATCGCGTCGACGAATGCGGATTCTTCCCCGAGCTCGTCGAGGACTCGGTGTCCATGGCCGTCGGGGACGAGACGGTCGTCGATTTCCTCGTCCAGCACGAGGCCACGGTCGGGCCCGAGGGCATCATCCGGCATCTCACCGTCCTGGTCCTCACGCCCGGGCGCCTCATCGTCAGCCATACCGACGAGGAGGCCGACGCCCGCGGCAGGGACTCCGCGGTCACCACGAGCGAGTCGGTGCCCCTGCGGCTGCTCGGCGTCATCACGCTGAGCCGCGCCGTGACCCATCCCGAGCGCTACGGCACGTCCGACTCGGCCGTCTCCGAGACCTGGCTGACGCTCACCTGGGGCGCCGTGCGGCGTCTGCAGGTCGTTCCCGCCCACTGCGGCGACCCGACGTGCACGGCCGACCACGGGTTCGACGGCGAGACGGCGGGGGAGGACATCATGATCCGCATGAGCCCGGCCGCCGACGGCGCCGAGAACGTGCGGCGCCTGGTCGAGTTCTCCTCGACGCTCCAGCGCCTGGCCCACGGGCAGGGCGCCCGGTGAGCACGAGCGTCCCCGCCGGCCCCGCCTACGGGAGCGGCACCCTCGCCGAGGTGCTCCCGGCCGTCGCCCAGCGGCTGGGCGCGGGCGGCCCCTGCCGGCCGGAGGCCGCCGACGCCCTGGGCATACCGCCGGCCCGCGCCTACGTGCTCATGCTCGTCGACGGGATGGGCTGGAACCAGCTGCGCTCCAATCTCCCTTCACTGGCGTACATCCCGCAGCTGCTGGGCGAGGCGCGCCCGATCAGCGCGCCCGTGCCCGCGACCACCGCCTGCTCGCTGGCGACGCTCGGCACCGGCTGCGCGCCCGGCCTGCACGGCATCGTCGGCTACACCTTCAGGCCCGGCGCCTCCGGGGGGCTCCTGTGCCCTCTCGACTGGGGCCTCTCCGACCCCGATCCCGAACAGTTCCAGCCCATCCCCACCTGGTTCGAACGCCTGGAACGGGACGGCGTCGCCGTCACCACCGTCTCCCGCGACCAGTTCCACCGCAGCGGCCTGACCCGCGCGGCTCTGCGCGGGGGGGTCTTCCGCGGTTTCGGCAGGGACACCCCCATGTCCGCCAAGATCGAGGCCATCAGGGCCTCTGTGGCTGCGGGCCCTGCCCTGGCCTACGTCTACGAGAGCGACCTGGACCATGCCGGCCACGGCAGGGGCGTCGCATCCCGCCCGTGGCTCGACCGGCTGGTCGGCATCGATGCCGACATCGAGTCGCTGCGCCGGGCGCTGCCCGACGACGTCTGCCTGCTCGTCACCGCCGATCACGGCATGGTCGACGTGCCCGCCGGGCACCGGATCGTCATCGAGGACACCCCGGGCCTGGGCGACCAGGTCGAGGCCGTCGGCGGCGAGGGGCGGCTGCGCCACCTCTACACGCGCGAGCCGCAGGCCGTCGCGGCCCGCTGGGCCGCGGTCATGGGGGAGCGCGCCTGGGTCTGCACCCGCGGGGAGGCCGTCGCGGCCGGCTGGTTCGGGCCGAGCGTCGGGGCGGACGCAGCCGTGCGCCTGGGCGACGTCCTGGTCGCGGCCCGTGAGGACTGGGCCGTCATGACCCGCGCCCGCCGGGGCGAGTTCTCGCTGATCGGCCAGCACGGATCTCTGGAGCCGGACGAGATGCGGGTGCCCCTCGTCGTCGACGCGGGCTGGGCCTGAGGGCGACGGCCCCTCCGGCGCGTCAGCGCGAGGGCGCGCCGGAGGGGCCGGGCTTCTTCGGGCCGCCGAACATGATCTCGTCCCAGCTGGGGACCGAGGCGCGGCGGTTCTTGCGCCTGCGCGAGGACGACTTCTTCGCCACGGGCCTGGCCGGCGTCTCCGGCAGCGGATCCTGCTCGGGCTCGGGATCGTCGGACCCCTCCCCGGCCTCAGCGCCGGCCGATTCCTCCCCGGCGGCCCGCTCGGTCTCGTGCTCCGGGACGGCCGCGCTCTCGTCCTGCCCGTCCTCCGCATCGGCGGGGCCGGTGCCCTCGCTGTTCATCGCCACCGGCCGGTTGAGGCCGGCATAGACGTGCACGGAGTCCTCGTCGAAGCCCGAAAGCATGTCGTACAAGACGTCCATGTCGGAGGTCGGGTTGGGGACGAGATCGTAGACGCCGTCGACCTTGGTCAGGCCGGTGTGCTCGAGTTCGTCCTCCTCGTCCTCCAGACCGCTGGTCTCGGCGGCCTCGTAGACCTCGGCGAGCGCGGCCCCGCCGCCGACGATGGGCTGCTCGGCGGGCTGGACGGCCCGGACGATCGCCATCTCGTCGTTCAGGTCCACGGTGGGCTCGGCATCGGGATCGGCCCTGCGGATCGGGGCGCGCGGGGGCGCTGGCTCCTCGCCGAGGAGCCAGCGGGCGTCATCGTTGGTGGCCATCGCGAAACGGCCGCGCGGATCGAAGTCGAACCGCGCCTGCCTGACGGCGGAGCCGATGCGGTAGCTGGCCTGCACCGTCCAGTGGCGGTCGACGCGGTCCTCCTCCCGCCAGGCGTCCCAGGCGACGGACTCGGCATCGACGCCCTGGGACTCCAGACGCGTGCGGGCCGCCTGGCCCAACTGCACCAGGCCGCGGCCGCTGCCGCGGCGGCACTGGGAGTCCCGGGCCATGGCGGCCATGTGCTCGCGCTCGGCCAGGACGGGGGCCGCGTAGCCCTCGATGTCGTCGACCGGCACCCCGGCCGCGCGCGCAACGTCAGCGGGAGACTCGCCGGCGCGGATGCGGGACTGGATCTCTCGCGGCGTCAGGGCACTGTCCATCTGGCATCTCTCCGCATACTGCTACTGCCCGGGGCCCGGGCCTGGTCGATCGATCATGGGGTCACGCGACTGGACGCATGACTGGGGCAAATCTACCGCGCCGGCCTGTTGACCGGCTGCCATGGCGTGCTCCGCGGCTGCGATGGCCCCCTCGTCGCCCCGTCGGCCCGCCGGGCGGGCCCCGTCCGCCACCGGTTCGCGGTCCGCTGATCATCCCGGTGCTTGTTCGGGGGGTTCTTTGGATATGATGCCCACGATTTACCGGCCAAAGGGCACTGTCAGCCGGCGCCGGTAGCCACGCCCACCCATATTCCCGGAAGGTCATCATGGCGACTGATTACGATGCACCTCGCAAAACCGATGAGGAGTCCCGCGAGGACTCGATCGAAGAACTCAAGAACCGTCGCAACGACAAGAACTCCGGCAAGGTTGACGAGGACGAGGCCGAGGCCGCGGAGTCGTTCGAGCTGCCCGGCGCCGATCTGTCCCACGAGGAACTGACCGTGCGCGTCCTGCCCCGTCAGTCCGACGAGTTCACCTGCGCGGGCTGTTTCCTGGTGAAGTCGCGCAGCCAACTGGCCGAGGAGCGCGGCGGCAAGATGTACTGCATCGACTGCGTCTGACCCGGCGCGCCAGCTGTACCACGTACCACGAGGAGGGGCACGCACCCGGGGGATGCGTGCCCCGTTTTCCTCATCCCTCCCCGTCGGAGGGCGGGCGGGGGCGGCTCGTCACCCGCTCACTTCCTCAGGCCGATGTTGACTCTGCGCCTGGCCGGGTCGGGGAGTTCGCCGGTGAGCCTGGCGACCCTGGTCGCGGCGAAGCGCTCCAGGACGAGCTGGAGGACGGCAAGGCCGACCCCGCTGGCGATGACCCAGCCGGCCGCCTTGGTCAGCGGGACCTCGGGGTCGTTCGGGTCCGGCGGTTCCTCGCCGGTGACCTTCTTCCACGAGGCGTTCAAGAGCCTCTGGCCGGTGAAGGCGACGACCGTGCCGAGGACCCCGGCGATCACCTTGAACTGGGTGTTCGTGGCGCGAGATGCCATCCTGTCTCCCCTCTGGTGCCGGTCCGCGGGCGCGCGACCGGCGGTTCTCTCATCCTAGGGCCCCGGCGGGCCGGCCCTCGCATCCGCGCCGCCGGGGGCGTCCCGGTCGGTTGTGCCCGCGGCGTTAGGCTTGGGCACGGCATGGCACCGGGCCTGTCGCAATGTGAACTTCACGTAGACGCAGACGATAGTGGGAAGCCTGAATGTTCGGTCGCAAGAAGCGCAAGGCAGCTGATGGGGACGAGCTCGAGGAGGGAATCCTCGAGGAGGCCGCTTCCGGCGGGGACGGCGCCGGTGCCGATGAGGAGGAAGAGCCCGACGAGGCCGGGGACGAGGAGCCCGAGGCCGAGCTGGACGAGTGGCAGCGGCTCGACGCCTCGCGCGACTGGCGCGAGGAGGGCCCCTTCGACCTGGCCGAGGTCGACCTGGATGCCGACGACGTCGAGCGCATGGACTTCGACGCGCTGGTCCTGACCCCGTTCGACGGCATGCAGCTCCAGCTGCAGGTCAACCAGCGGACCCAGCAGCTGCAGGCGCTCCTGGTCGTCTCCGGCCAGTCCGTCATGGAGCTGTCGCTGTTCGCGGCCCCCGCCGACCGTGACATGCGCGCCGACGTGCGCAACGAGATGATCGCCAACGCCCAGAGGGCCGGCGGCAGGGCCACCCTCTCCGAGGGGCCGTTCGGTACTGAGGTGCGCCGCGTCGTCCCGATCACCACTCAGCAGGGTCAGCACGGCTATCACGTCTCGCGCACCTGGTTCGCGCAGGGCCCCCGATGGCTGCTGCGCGGCGTCCTCATGGGCGAGGCGGGCCTGGCCGAGGGCGTCGAGGGCTCCACCGAGCTGCTCTACGAGCTCTTCGCGAACACCGTCGTGCGCCGCGGCGACAAGCCGAAGGTGCCCGGCGAGCTGATCCCGATGACGATTCCGCCCGAGGTCGCGGCCCGGCAGGGGTCCGTGGCCGAGGCGGGATGAGCGTGGCCGGCAAGGATGGGCGCTCCAGGGGACTCCTGACCCGCTGGTTCGGCCGCGTCCGCACCGGCGAGCGGGCGCTCCCCGAGCGGGAGGCCGGGGCCGGGCCGGTCCCCATCGCCGGCGCCCCCGTCCGCGAGCATCTGACGGTGCAGGGGCGAGTGGCGGTCCTGACCGTCAACCCCAGCTCCAAGCACCGCTGGCTCGAGGCCGACCTGACCGATGGCACCGGCACGGTGACGCTCATCTGGATGGGCCGCCACCAGATCGCCGGCGTCACGCCCGGGCGCGGCCTGCGCGTGACCGGTCTGATCAGCGAGCACGGCGGGCGCCGCGTCATGTTCAACCCGAGGTACGAGCTGCTGGCCTGAACCCCGTTGACCGGCGCACGCCGGCGAGTCTCAGGATCTGCCCGTCAGATAGGCGGACAGCTCCCTCTCGTGGTCCTCGCTGATCGTGAAGAGCAGCTCGTCGCCCTCCTCGACCGCCGCATCCGGCCGCGGGGGCTGCGCCTTGCCGTCGCGGATGATCGCGACGAGTACGCCGTCTCCCGGCAGGCTCAGGTCGCGCACCCGCTGGCCGATGGCCCCGGACTCGGCCGGCAGGGTCAGCTCGACGAGGTTCGCGGAGCTCCTGTTGAAGGTCATGAGGCGCACGACGGCGCCGACCGAGACGGCCTCCTCGACGAGGGCCGACATGATGCGCGGCGTGGACACGGCCACGTCGACGCCCCACTGCTCGCTGAACATCCACTCGTTCTTCGGGTGGTTGACGCGGGCGACGGTACGGGGCACGCCGAACTCGGTCTTGGCCAGCAGCGTGTAGACGAGATTGGCCTTGTCATCGCCTGTCGCTGCGATCGCCACGTCGCAGGTCTCGAGGTCGGCCTCGGCCAGCGAGTCCATCTCGCAGGCGTCGGCGAGCAGCCACTCGGCCTCGGGGACGGCGTCGGAGCGGATGGTGTGGGGATCCTTCTCGATGAGGAGCACCTCGTGCCCGTTGGCGATGAGCTCGCGGGCGATGGAGCGGCCGACGTTGCCGGCGCCGGTGATGGAGACGCGCATCGTTGTTCCTCCCTCAGGCCTGCTCGGGAGCGTTCGACATGGTTGCGAAGACCGAGGCGATGCGGTCGGAGGCGACGGCGACGTAGAGCACGTCGCCCTCCTGGACCAGTGCGTCGCCGGCTGGCACCATTCCGGTGCCCAGGCGGGTGAGGAAGGGCACCTTCAGGTGCAGGCCGTTCTCGATGTCGCCGACGGGGGTGCCCACCCACTCGGGGGCGAAGGGCACCTGGTAGAGGGCCGTAGCGCCCGAGGGATCGCGCCACACGGGGGTGGCGGCGTCGTCGAGCAGGCGGTTCATCACCTGGCCGGCCGCCCAGCGGACGGTGGCGACGGTGGGGATGCCGAGCTTCTCGTAGACCTCGGCCCGGCCCTGGTCGTAGATGCGGGCGACCACGTTCTGCACGCCGAACTCCTCATGCACGACGCGCGCGGCCAGGATGTTGGAGTTGTCGCCGCTCGCCACCGCGGCGAAACCGTCGGTGGCGCGGATCCCCGCCTTGATCAGCACATCGCGGTCGAAACCGATGCCCTTGTAGGTGTGGCCGCCGAACTCGGATCCGAGGCGGCGGAAGGAATCCGCGTCCTGATCGATCACCGAGACCGCATGGCCGCGTTTCTCCAAGCCACGGGCCAGTGTCGAGCCGACGCGTCCGCAACCCATGATGATGATGTGCACATCGACCTCCGCTCCGGGCCGCCGGCCGGCGTTCCCGCGGCGGCATCAACGCCAACAAGAGTAGCCAAACCGGCAGCACCGGCCGGACGCGGCCGACCGGTGCCGCGGGACGGCGTTCCGCTGGTGAACCGGTCACCCGTCCCTTCCCCGCGGGTCTAGGCTGGCTGCCCGTGGGTGCCACAGATCGTGTCAAGCGCATACTCGTCGGACGCAAACTCGCGAGCACTCAGCTCGGCGACACGCTTCTGCCCAAGCGCATCGCGCTTCCGATCTTCGCGTCCGATGCACTGAGCTCGGTGGCGTACGCCCCCGACGAGGTGCTGCTGACCCTGTCACTGGCCGGCATGTCCGGTTTCGTGTTCGCCATCCCGATCGGCGTCGCCGTCGGCTGCGTGCTGCTCGTCGTCGTGGCGAGCTACCGTCAGACCGTGCACGCCTACCCCTCGGGCGGCGGAGACTACGAGGTGGTCACCAAGAACCTCGGACCCGGGGCCGGACTGGTCGTGGCGAGCTCGCTGCTCGTGGACTACGTGCTGACGGTGGCCGTGTCGGTCAGCTCCGGCGTGCAGAACGCCGAGGCGATGCTGCCGTGGATGGCCGGTCACGAGGGGGTCGTGGCGGCCGTCGTCATCGTCCTGCTCATGAGCATCAACCTGCGCGGCGTGCGCGACTCCGGCGGCATCTTCGCGGTACCCACCTACCTGTTCATGCTGGGTGTGGGCGTCATGATCGTCTGGGGCCTGGTCCGGATCCTCGTCCTGCACCAGGGCGTCCGGGCCGAGACCGCCGGCTACTTGGTGGTGGGCACCGGCCCCCACGAACCGCTCGCCGGTCTCGGCATGGTGGTCCTGCTGGCTCGCGCCTTCTCGTCCGGCTGCGCCGCTCTGACCGGCGTCGAGGCCATCAGCAATGGCGTGCCGAACTTCCGCAGCCCCAAGTCGAGGAACGCGGCCACGACGCTGCTCCTGCTGGGCACGATCGCCATCTCGATGCTCATGGGCATCCTCGTGATGGTCCGTCTGACCGGCGCCAAGATGATCGACCCGAGGTCGGGCAGCTACTTCGTGGCCCCCGACGGCACGCGGGTCCGCAGCGGGGCGACGACGGTCATGGGCCAGTTGGCGCGCGCCGTCTTCTACCCGGGCTTCGGCGTCGGTTTCTACTTCCTGATCACGATGACCGTGATCATCCTGTTCCTGGCCGCCAACACCGCCTTCAACGGCTTCCCGACGCTGGGCTCGATCCTCTCGCGCGACGGCTGGTTGCCCCGCCAGCTCCACCAGCGCGGCGACCGCCTGGCCTACTCCAACGGCATCATGACGCTGGCGGCCGGCGCCGCCGTGCTCGTCCTCGTCTTCAACGCCTCGGTCACGATGCTGATCCAGATGTACGTGGTGGGCGTGTTCATCTCGTTCACGCTCAGCCAGATCTCGATGATCATCCACTGGACCCGGCACCTGGGGGCCGAGACCGACCCGGCCGCCCGTCGACGTATGCGGCGCAGCCGCGCCATCAACACGATCGGCGCCGTCATGACCGGCATCGTGCTCGTCATCGTGCTGGCCTCGAAGTTCATCCACGGCGCCTGGATGGCCCTGCTGGCCATGGCCGTGGTCTACGTCCTCATGCACGCCATCAATCGTCACTACGGGACGGTGTACGAGGAGATCAGCGACATCGACGAGTCCGATCTCGCCCTGCCCAGCCGCGTGCACGCACTGGTCATGGTCAACGCCGTCACCAAGCCCGCCGTCAAGGCGATCCAGTTCGCCAAGGCCACCCGCCCCAGCCAGCTCGAGGCCCTCACGGTGGCCATCGACCCGGCCGAGACCGGTCGCTTCCAGGAGGCCTGGGAGGCGGAGGACCTGGGCGTCCCGCTGAAGATCGTCGCCTCCCCGTACCGGCAGGTCACCGGCCCGTTCATCGACTACGTGCGCCGGATCACCAGCGACAACCCGCGCGACATCGTCTGCGTGTACATCCCCGAGTTCGTCGTGGGCCACTGGTGGGAGCAGATGCTGCACAACCAGACGGCCCTCATCATCCGTGCCCACCTGCACTTCATGAAGGGCGTCATGGTCACCTCGGTGCCCTACCAGATCCGCTCGGGGCGGGAGCTCGCCGAGCGCCGCAGGCAGGCGCGTCTGGAGCGGGAGGCGGCCGGGGCGAGGCCCCTCCGGGGCGCCGCCTCATGAGCGGATCCGTCGGACCGCTCCGGCTCGGCCCCGTCGCCCATGGCGGGCACGTCGTGGCGCGCCACGAGGGCCGGGTCGTCTTCGTGCGCGGAGGGCTGCCCGGCGAGACCGTCATGGTCGAGCTCACCGACACCCGCCACGACCGCTTCTGGAGGGGCCGCGTCGGGCGGGTGATCGAGGCCTCGCCGGACCGCGTCGGGCTGGAGCTGCCGCAGGCCGCCTATGCCGGGGCCGATTTCGCCTTCGTCGCGCTGAGGGCGCAGCGCCTCCTCAAGGCGCAGGTCGTCGCCGAGCAGCTCAGGCGCCTGGGCGGCGTGGACGCCGACGTGCGCGTCGAGGAGGTGCCCGGCGACCACGACGGCTGGGGCTGGCGCACCCGCATGCGCTATCTGCACGAGGGCGGCCGCATCGGCCTGCGAGCCTTCCGCTCCGAGGAGCTCGTCGAGGCCCCGGCCGGGACGGGCTTCCTGCTCGCCGACCCGCGCGGGCCGCAGCCGCGGGAATTGATGCGGTACGCCGCCCGCGCGGGACGCGAGATCGCCGTCGCCGTCGCCGATTCCGGCGTGTCCGTCATGAGCGGGCATCGCGTCCTGGCCGGTGAGGCGGTCGTCACCCAGTCCGTGCGCGGGCTCGACTTCCGGGTTCGCGCCGACGGCTTCTGGCAGATGCATCCCGGGGCCGCCGAGGCCCTTACCGGCGCGGTCGCCGATGCGCTCGAGATGCGCGCCGGGGAGCGCGCCCTGGACCTGTACTGCGGGGCCGGCCTGTTCGCCGGCGTGCTCGCGCGGGCCGGGGCCCGGGTCACCGGCATCGAGGCGGACGGTCCGGCGATCCGCCTGGCCCGCGCCAATGCGCCGCATGCTCGTTTCATCGCCTCCCGTGTCGAGCGGAGCCTCGCCGCCTGGCCCGCCGGGGCCGACGCCGTCGTCCTCGACCCGCCGCGCTCGGGCGCCGGCGAACGGGTCGTCGAGGCCGTGGCCGGTCTCGGGGCTCGCCGCATCGCCTACGTCGCCTGCGACCCGGCGGCCCTTGGCCGCGACGTCGGCCTCTTCACCGCCCGCGGTTACGGGCTGACCGGCGTGCGCGCCCTCGACATCTTCCCGATGACCCACCACGTGGAGACCGTCGCCGTGCTGGAGCCGGCCGTCTGAGTCCCCCGGGCGGTCACGGCATGATTCAGGCTCAGGGGAGGGGGCCGCCATGCGTGTCGTCCGCTGCGGGCCGTGGCCGGAACCCTGCTCCGTGCGTCCGGCACCGAGTGGATCACCACGGGCCTCGGCCCGCTCGAGAACGAGGACGACTGGACCTTCGAGCACTTGGAGGAACTCATCGCCGACGGCTCGATGGCCCTCCTCGCCTTCGTCCCGCAGGGTCCTGCTCACCCCGGGCCGCAGGGTTCGTGATCACGCCCGTACCCGGCGTATCGTCGAGGGCGGGCCGGCGAGCCGCCGGCCCCGCAGGATGAGGTGGTTCGGATGGGCTCAGGCGCGCAGCGGGCGGCTGCCGGCTCCCGGCGGGGCCCGGCCGTCCGCTCCGCCGGGAGACCGGCGGGCACCGTCACCCCGATGTGTCCGCTGAGGCCCGAGGACTACTGCAGCCAGTGCCAGGCCTACGCCACCGGCCCTCAGGACTGCGGGCTGGTCTACATGGTGCTGCACGACCCCGACCTGCGGGAGATGTACTCCGAGCAGCTGGCCCGCTACCGCGCGGCGGGCAGGCAGTGGCAGCAGACGCCCCCGCCCGCCGGGCGCCGGCACGACCGAGAGGAGCAGGACTCATGAGAATCTTCGTGGCAGGGGCCAACGGCCGGGTCGCCGGTGAGGTGATCGTCCGCCTCGCCGGCGCCGGGCACGAGGTCACCGCCGGTGCGCGCACCCCCGCCAGGGTCACGGTCCGCGAGCACGTGCAGCCGGTCGCCTTCGATCTGCACGACGACGTCGAGACGCTCGCCGAGGCGATCAGCGGTCATGACGCCGTGTACTTCCTGGCCGGATCGCGCGGTGCCGACCTGCTGGCCACCGACGCGTTCGGCGCGGTCAAACTGGCTCGGGCGGCGCAGCGTCGGGGCATCAGGCGCTTCGTCCTGCTCAGCTCCTTGTTCTCGCTGCGACCGGACGAATGGAACAGGCCGGGCCTGGCCGGGATCGGCGACTACAACATCGCCAAGTTCTTCGCCGACAACTACATCAGCGAGCAGACCGACCTGGACTGGACGATCGTCCAGCCCGGAGCGCTCACCGAGACACCGGGGACGGGCCGTGTCCGGCTCGACCCGCCCGACTTCGGGCCCAACCCGATCCCCGATGTCGCCCAGGTCCTCGTCGAAGTGCTGGACCGGCCCAACACCTGTCGGCGCACCGTGCCGATGATCGGCGGGGGCACGCCGATCGGAGAGGCCCTCGCCTCGCTGTGAGAGCCGGCGGCCCGGCCCCGCCCGGGCCCCAGGAGCGCCCGGCGCGGAGCAAGCCGGGTGAATCCTGCGCTCCGCCCTGCATCGACGGCTCCATGGGCCGGTCGAGCACCTGCCGGGCCGCCACCATGATGCGGCCGGCGTCCCAGCCCTTCGGGAAGGCGATCTGGTCCCCGCGCGTCCCGGCGATGACGATGCCGTGCAGAGGCGGCCGCCGGCGCCGCGGGCGCCCGCCACGAGGGACTCCGGCCGTGTTCAGCGCTGCAGGAACGGGTTGTACCGCAGACTGTTGTACCGGGCCGGGCACTGCTCGTCCAGGAGGATGCCCTCGGCGAGCCGGCCCTCGCGGCGCAGCTCGTGCAGGCGGGGCACCACGCGGTCGCGGACGTGCCACGGGTCGATCGTATTGAGGTAGACCTTCGTGCCGCCCTCGAAGCCGGCCAGCGTCGAGACGCGCCACTTGAGGTTGATGTGCCAGGGCATCGGCACGTCCATGTCGGGGGAGCGGTGGTGCCACTCCTCGTTGCACGGCACCTCGGCGCCGGTCGCCGCATGACAGGCGTGCAGCAGGGCGGACACGTCGGCGATCTCCTTCGGGCCGTGCAACCAGGGCTCGCAGGTGGCCGACTTCGAGTAGATCTCGATCGTCGGGTAGCGGTGGCCGAAACCGGCGAAGGCGATGGCCGAGTCGTTCTCGGCGATCACCAGGTTGTGCTGCACCGCCACGTTGAGCACGTCCTGGTTGAACGCGTTGATGTTGGCGCGCAGTGCGGTCACCTCGGCATTGGTCTGGGCGCCGTGCTCGTCCATCGCGACGAGCTGCTTGTGCAGGTGATCGATGGAGGCCCCCGCCGGCGGCAGCCAGTTCTGGAAGACCGCTGCGTAGCGGGCGTACCGGTTCTCCTCGTACAGGTCGTGCAGGGCCTCGATCGTGAAGAGGATGTACTGTTCGTGCTCCTCGGCGCTCAGCGAGCCGGAGCCCGCCAGCTGGCTGGTGTCGGCCGCGAAGTCCACGTAGTGGCGGCGGGCGACGATGACGTCGTGGGAGGAGGCGAAGAAGGCCAAGGAGTCCTGGAGCATCTTCTCCTCGCCGACCTCGGCGATCCGGTCGGGACTCATGCCCGAGGCGGCCAGTTTGGCCCGGCAGACGCCCAGCAGGTGCTGGCGTCCGGCCGGGTCCGCCAGGTAGCGCTCGTAGGCGGCCCGTACCCCGGCCGAGGGCCGGTAGTCGTAATTGGTCCGCCAGTAGTCGAAGCCGAGGATCTCGAACAGGTTCGGGACCCGGCGGAACTCGGCGACCGTATCGGCGCGCTGATTGGGCAGCACGCCGGACAGCGTCCGCCAGCCCTCGGCGGTCCTCACCCGACGCGATTTGGGCGGGGGAGTCTCGGACATGCGCCCGAGGCAGAAGATGCAGGCGTGCGTGCTGTCGCCCGGCTGCAGCGGGCGGACGTCCTCGGCCGGTCTCGTCAACGGACGATTACCGCGCCCCGGAACGGTCCAGACCTCGACCCCCGACAGAGGGTTGGCCTGCTTGACGGTGCCATCTGGCATTACTCGGATCGGCTCGACGTGGCCCTCATTGCCCATGACCGAAGTCTAGGCGAGCCCGTGGTCCTCGGACGGCCCCCCAGCATACGAGACCGTCCTCGAGCGGGCAGGCTCGACGGGGGCGTCCGCGGGCTCGCGCAGGATCGGCCCGAGGGGCAGGGCCCACTACAGGTGGGCCGCGATGAGCTCGCCCAGGCTCATCGCCCTGCGGCCGCGCAGATCGGCGATCTGCTTGCGGCAGCTGAAGCCGTCGGCCAGCAGGATCGCGTCCGGGCCGGCCGCGTCGATGGCGGGCAGCAGGTCGTGCTCGGCCACCTTGACGCTGAGGTCGTAGTGGCCCTTCTCGACGCCGAAGTTGCCGGCCAGGCCGCAGCAGCCGGCTAGCGGGACGACCCTCGCGCCGGTCGCCTCGAGCAGTTTCTCATCGGACTGCCAGCCGAGCACCGACGAGTGGTGGCAGTGCGGCTGGGCGATGATCGTGTGCCCGGACAGATCGGGCGCCCGCCAGCCCTCGGTGGCGGTGAGCAGCTCTGCCAGCGTGCTCATCGCCCCGGCCACGACACCGACGCGCTCGTCGCCGGCCAGCAGCTCGGAGGCGTCCGAACGCCACACTGCCATGCAGCTGGGCTCCAGGCCGACGATCGGGATGCCCCGGGCGGCGATCGGGTACAGGGCCTCGAGCGCATGCCGCAGATGGGTGCGGGCGCCGTCCAGCTGGCCGGTGGTGATCCAGGTCAGACCGCAGCAGGCGCCCTGCTCGACGACCTGCGGCTCGTAACCGGCGGCGAGCAGCGTCCGGACCAGGCCCGTCGCCTGACCGCCCTCGAAGGCGTCGGAGAACGAGTCGATCCAGACTGCCACGGGCCTGCTCTGCGCGGCCGGCCGCCCGCGCGAGCCGGCGGCAGTCCCGGAGCGCCTGCGCAGGCCGGCGGCGATCTCGGAGCGGGCCGAACCGCCGGTGCGGAAGCGCGGCATCGGGCGACGCTGGTCGACCCACGCGAACCAGCGGACGAGATGCCGCAGACCGGGGGTCTGCAGGAAGAAGTTGCCGATCGCGCCGGCGTGCAGTCCGGTGACCAGCCGCCCCCAGGTGGGCAGCCGGCCCATGGCGAAGTGCGAGCGCGGCCGAGCCCAGAAGCGGTGCCTGAACTTCTCGTACAGCACGCGGGACTTGTAGGCGGCCATGTCGACGCCGGTGGGGCAGTCCCGGCGGCAGCCCTTGCAGGCCAGGCAGAACTCGAGGGCCTCGCCGACCTCCGGGGAGCGCCAGCCGCCGGTCAGCAGGCCGCCGTTGATCATCTCCTGCAGCACGCGGGAGCGGCCCCGGGTGGAGTCCTTCTGGTCACCGGTCGCCCGGTAGCTCGGGCACATGACGCCGCCGGCCGCCGTGGTGCTGGCCAGGCACTTGCCCACCCCGGTGCACCGGTGGACGGCACGGGAGAAATCCGGGTCGGCGATGCGCAGCGGAGCGGTGATCGTGGCCGGTACGCGGATGGCCTCGTCCGTGCGGTCGGGGTCGACGATCACGCCGGGGTTCATGACGTTGCTGGGATCGAAGACGTCCTTGACCCGTCCGAACAGGCTTATGGTCCGCTCGGAGTACATGAGCGGCAGCAGCTCGCTGCGCGCCCGGCCGTCGCCGTGCTCGCCCGACATCGAGCCGCCGAAGTCGGCGATCAGCCGGCCCGCGTCCAGCATGAACTCGTGGTAGCGCGCCACACCGCCGGGGCTCTCGAACGGGAAGTCGATGCGGCAGTGCACGCAGCCGTCGCCGAAGTGGCCGTACGGCAGGCCGTGCAGGCCGTGCTCGGCGAGCAGCCGGTCGAGCGCGGTGAGGTACTCGCCCAGGTGCTCGGGCGGGACGGCCGAGTCCTCCCAGCCGGCGTAGGCCGGGCTCTCCAGGGCGACGCCGGCCAGACCTGCGGCGTCGGAGCGGATGCCCCACAGGCGGGCCGCCCGGGCCGGGTCGTCGACCACCCAGCCCTCGAGGGCGCCGCACCCGGCGGCCATTTTCCTGGCGCGGTCGGCGATCTCGCGGGGGTCCTCGCCGACGATCTCGACGAGGGCCCAGCCCTCGCCGCTGGGCAGGGGCGGCACCGCCGAGGGGCCGAGCCTGTCGGCGACCAGCTGGACGAGCCGGGCGTCCAGGCCCTCGATGGCGGTCGGGCCGTACTCGAGGATCCTCGTGGTGGCGGCGCCGGCCATCGGCATCGTCGGATAGCCCAGGGCCACCATCGTCTTGTACGGGGCGTCGGCGACCAGGCGGACGGTGGCCCTCGTGATGAGGCCGAGCGTCCCCTCGGTGCCGGAGAAGAACTTGGCGGTGTTGCGCCCGCGCTCGGGCAGCAGGTGCTCCAGCGAGTAGCCGGAGACCTCGCGGGTGAAGCGACCGCACTCGGTGCGGATGGGGGCGAGATTGTCGTCGACGAGGGCGGCCAGACGGCGGGAGACCTCGCTGGAGACGTCGTGCTCGCCCAGGTGCAGGTGCTCGCCGGCGCCGGTGATGACATCGAGCGCGAGCGTGTTGTCGGCGCTGCGCCCATAGCCCAGGGCGCGCGGCCCGCAGGCGTTGTTGCCGATCATGCCGCCGATGGTGCAGCGGTTCGAGGTGGACGGATCGGGACCGAAGCGCAGCGCGTACGGCCTGGCGGCGGCCTGCAACTCGGACTGGACCACGCCCGGCTCGACGGTGGCCGTACGCGCCTCGGGGTCGATGTCGATGATGCGGCGAAGATGCCTGTTCATGTCGATGACCAGACCCGGGCCGACGGCGTTGCCGGCACAGCTGGTGCCCGCGCCGCGGCCGGTGATCGGGATGCCCGTCTCGATGGCCGTCTCGATGACCTCCTCGAGTTCGTCGGTGTCGCGCGGCTTGGCGACGACCTGGGGCACGACGCGGTAGACCGAGGCGTCGGAGGAGTAGACGGCCCTGGTGAGCGTGGAGGCGTCGAGGCAGTTGTCGGCGCCGAGGGCGGCGCCGAGCGCCCCGATCCGGCCCGAGGACTCCCGGGTCGGGGTCTGCAGACGACTCGTTCCCTGTGCTGGTGCGCTCACGTGCACAAGTGTGTCACCCGGCGTGGGAGGCCCCGGGCCCGTTCCAGGCCTGCGGACCGGTGCGGTCCCGATCCCCGGGCCGGTGCATGTCCAGGCGTCACGGCATCCCCTCAGCATCGCGCGTAGGGGTCGGCGGGGGCTCCTTCGAGGACGGCCGTCATGATCCGCCCGAGCGCCTTCAGGTCCTCGCGGGCGATGCGGTCGATGAGGACTCGACGGACCGATTCGACGTGGGCTGGGGCCGCCGTGCGCAGCAGTCCCATGCCGGCCTCGGTGAGTTCGGCGATGATGCCGCGACGGTCCTCGGGGGCGCGCCTGCGGGTGACGAGGCCGCGCTTCTCCATGCGGGAGACCGTGTGGGTCAGGCGCGAACGGGACTGGTACGTGTCCTTCGCGAGCTCGGACATGCGCAGGGCGTGGGGGTTGCACTCGGAAAGCCTCACAAGGATCTCGTACTCGTTGATGTCGAGATCGAACTGGCGCAGGGCGAGGCCCAGCTGGGCGAGAATGCAGGCGCTGCCGGCGAGGCAGCTGCGCCAGACCATCTGCTGCTCGTCGTCGAGCCAGCGGGTGTAGGGGACTTCTTCCATGCTGAACATCCTATGAGTGCTTCACAGTTTTCGTTAACTTTGTGAAAGTGCTTGCCTGCGCGGTTTGCTATTGGTGTGGCTTTCGGCTCGCCCCCTGCGCGCCCCTCTCCGGGGAGGGGCGCAGGGCCGATAGTCTGAAACCCGATGACTCACCCCGAATGCACCCGATGGAAGGTGACCTCATGGCGGATGTTCGCGAACGGATCCTCGCCGAGTGCGAGCCCAGCTACCCGGCGATGTTCCGGGCCCGCGCGGCCGCCGATCCGGGTGCCGTGGCCTATCAGGCGCCCCTCCACACCGAGCCCGAGCGGTGGGTCGACATCACCTGGGCGGAGGCCGAGAACGAGGTCGACGAGCTCGCCGCGGGCTTCGTCGCGCTCGGGCTGCAGAGCGAGGAGCGCGTGGCCATCGTGGCGATGACGCGCATCGAGTGGATCCTCGCCGATCTGGCCGTGGCCTGCGCCGGCGGGGCCACGACGACCGTCTACCCGAACACCAAATCGGCCGACGAGCTGTTCGTCCTGCGCGACTCCGGCTCGGTCGTCGTCGTGGCCGAGAACTGGATTCAGGCCCAGAAGGTGATCGATCTCCACGAGCTCGACGATCAGGTCCGCCGCATCGTCCTGATGGACGACGACCGCCCTGTCGGATACCTCAACGATCGCCTCGTCGCCTGGGGGCGGCTGCGCGACCTGGGGCGCGAGTACCTGGCCGGCCACCCCGCAGCCCTCGCGGAGCGCATGTCGGCGATGGGGCCGGAGACCCTGTCCACCCTCATCTACACATCGGGCACCACCGGTCGCCCCAAGGGGGTCGAGCTGCCGCACCGCTGCTGGACCTACGAGGGCCATGCCATGCGCGTCATGTGGCAGGACGTCGTCGACGAGAGCGACTCCCTGTACCTGTGGCTGCCGCTGTCGCACGTCTTCGGCCGCGACTTGGTCGCCACCCAGCTGGCCATCGGCTTCCGCATGGTGGTGGACGGGCGCATCGACCGCATCGTCGAGGGCATGGGCGAGACCGGCCCGACGATCCAGGTGGGCGTGCCGCGCATCTACGAGAAGATCCGCGCCGCCGTCATGACGATGAGCTCGCCCAGGGGCGTCAGGGGGCGCGTCTCGCGCTGGGCCTTCGCCGTCGGCCGCGAGTCGCGCGGCTACCGCCTGGCCGGGCAGCGGATGCCGTGGGACGCCCGCATGCGCTACTCGATCGCCGACAGGCTGGTGTTCGGGCGCCTCAGGCAGACCCTCGGCGGCCGCGTGCGCTTCATGATCTCGGGCTCGGCGAAGCTGTCCGAGCAGGTCCAGGAGTGGTTCTACTCGGCCGGGATCACCGTTATCGAGGGCTACGGGGCCACCGAGACCGCGGCCATCGCCGCCGTCAACGTGCCCAACAGACCACGGTTCGGCTCGGTCGGCCCGGTCACCTACGGCGTCGACCACAAGCTGGCCGCCGACGGCGAACTGCTGCTGCGCGGTCCGATCATCGCCAACGGCTACCACAACATGCCGGAGGAGGGCGCCGAGGCCTTCGCCGACGGCTGGTTCCACACCGGCGACATCGGCGAGTTCGACGAGGACGGCTACCTGCGGATCACCGACCGCAAGAAGGACCTCATGAAGACGTCGAACGGCAAGTACGTCGCCCCGCAGAAGGTCGAGTCGACGCTGCTGGCCAATGTCCCGTACATCACGCAGGCCGTTGTGAGCGCCGAGAACCGTCCGTACGCCGTTGCGCTGCTCACGCTCGACCGCGGGGACCTGCTCAGATGGGCCAAGAACCACGGGCACGGGGGAGAGGACTACGCCACGCTGTCCCAGCTGCCCGAGATCCGCGCCTCGATCGACCGCTACGTGCGCCGGGCCAACTCCCGCCTGGAACGCTGGGAGACGGTCAAGCGCTACGAGATCCTCGACCACGAGTTCAGCCAGGACGTCGGTGAGCTGACGCCCAGCCTCAAGGTCAAGCGCAACGTGGTGCTCGAGCGCTACGCCGAGGCGATCGACACCCTGTACGAGCAGGAGTCCCGCTCGGACCTCACCCCCGACGGCCACGGGGCCTGAGCCGTGGCCCCGTTCGTCGTCGACGTTCCGCTGCGCTGGTCCGACCTGGACCCGCAGGGGCACGTCAACAATGTGATGATGGTCGATTTCACCCAGGAGGCGCGGGCGCGCTTCATGCAGGGCTCGGACGCACCCCAGCTGCTCACCGACGGCTGCGTCATGGTCGGCCAGCAGGTCGAGTACCTCAGGCCGATGCGCTACTCCGGAGAGCCGCTCACCGTGGAGTTCGGCACTGTGGAGGTGCGCTCGGCCCGATTCATCATGGGCTACCGCATCTGGCACGAGGGCGAGCTGCGCGCTCGCGTGCGCACCTCGATGTGCCCCTTCGAGTTCTCCGCCCAGCGGCTGCGCCGGCTCACCGCCGATGAACGCAGGACCCTGTCCGGGATAGCGATCGAGGGCGAGGCGCGCTGGCGCCCGCTGCCCAAGGCGCATCTGGGGGGCCGCGGCGAGCCGACCGAGCTCTTCGCCCGTTGGAGCGACCAGGACAGGTACGGCCACATCAACAATGTGCGCACCATCGACTGGATCCAGCAGGCCCGGGTCGAGGCGACGACCGCGATCGACCCGTCGATGGCCCGCGCCGGCATGGGGCGGGACACGGGCGGGGGCTGGGTCGTGGCCCGCCAGGAGATCGACTACATCGAGCAGATGCAGTGGCTTCTCCGCCCCTACATCGCCCACACGGCGCCTCTGCGGGTTGGCACCACGTCATTGACGCTGGGCTGCGAGATCGTCGACCCGCGGGACGCCTCGGTGAGCACCCGGTCGCGCACGGTTCTGGTCCACCTGGGCGAGGACGGGCGTCCGGCCCCGTTGTCCGGGGCCACCGCGGCCGCGATGCGGGCCCGGCTCGTGGCCGACGGCTGAGAGGCGATGAACGCCTCGTTGCGGAGGCCGTTCCGGGGCAGTGGGTAGTGGGTCCGTCCGGGTCCCTCAGCGGCCGTAGTAGCCCTGCCAGGCGCAGTCGAACGGGGCGTTGCCGTGCATGCGGTGCTCGATCGCCGAGACGACGACCTGCTTGGCGGTGCGGGCGGCCTCCAGCGGGCTGGCGCCCTTGGCGAGTTCGGCGGTGACGGCGGCGGCCAGTGTGCAGCCGGCGCCGGAGACGCGCTCCCGCCCGATGGCCGGGACCTCGAGGACTTCCATCGTGGAGCCGTCGTAGAAGACGTCGAGAGCGGTCCCGGTGCCGAACAGGGTGCCGGCCTTGGCCAGGACGAAGGGGACGCCCTGGTCGTGGATGCGTCGGGCGCCCTCCTCGAGCTGCCCGACATCGGTGATCTCGGCCATGCCGGACAGCACCCGGGTCTCGAAGAGGTTCGGGGTGACCATCGTGGCGTGGGGCAGCACCTTGGCGCGCAGGGCGTTGTCGGTGTCGAGCGCGGCGCCGGGCTCCTGGCCCTTGCAGATGAGGACGGGGTCGAGGACCACCGTACCGAAGTCGTGCTCCTCGAGGGCGTCGGCAATGGCGGCGATGGTGACGGGCGTGCCGAGCATGCCGATCTTCACGGCGTCGATGCGGCCGTGGACGGCGACGGCGGCCTCGATCTGATCGCGGATGACCTGCGGATCGATGGGCACGAAGCGGTGGGCCCAGTCGGCGGCCGGGTCGAACGAGACGATGCACGTCAGGCTCGTGGCGCCGAAGACGCCCAGCTGGGTGAAGGTCTTGATGTCGGTCTGGGCACCGGCGCCGCCGGAGGCCTCGGACCCTGCGATGGACAGAGCGATCTTGGTCATGGGGCCCATTGTGGTCCACGTCGGGCCCGCGGGCGGGTGAGGTCCGTATCAGGCGCCGGAAGGGATGCGTCTTCTGGCCGGATCCGGCTGCTCCGGGCCTCGGGCGCCCCGAAACGGCCGGATTCCGCTGATTGTTTGCATCCTTTTGCCCGGAGCACCCCAGCAGGCCGTGGTGAGCTATTCCGCTCAGTCGATCCTCGTCTCCGAGCGGTCGGCCATCCACTCGATGTGGAAGTGGCCGTCGTCATCGACGCGCTCGTAGGTGTGCGAGCCGAAGAAGTCGCGCTGGGCCTGCGTCAGGGCGGCGTTCACGCGCGGGGCGCGGGCCATGTCGTAGTAGGCCAGGGTGGCGCTGAACACCGGGGCCGGCACGCCCGAGGCGGCGGCCCCGGCCACCACGCGGCGCCAGGCGTCCTGGTTGGCGGCCATCTCCGGGGCGACCGAGCCGGCGCACATGAGGGAGACCAGGGCCGGGTCGTCGGTGTACTCCTTGCGGATGCGCTCGAGCAGGGCGGCGCGGATGATGCAGCCGTCGCGCCAGATCTTCGCGGCCTCGGCCACGTCGATGTCCCAGCCGAACTCCCGCCCGCCGGTACGGATCTCGTCGAAGCCCTGCGAGTAGCTGACCACCTTCGAGCACCACAGCGCCTTGCGGACGTCCTCGATGAAGGCCTGCCGGTCATCCACGGCCACAGCGCCGTCGGGCCCCTGGAGGCCCTGGCCGGCGGCGCGCAGGTCATCGTGGCTGGACTCGGCGCGGGCGAACACGGCCTCGGCGATGCCATTGGCCGGTACGCCGAGCTCGAGGGCGGTCTGGACGGTCCAGGTGCCTGTGCCCTTCATCTGGGCGCGGTCCCTGATGACCTCGACCAGGTCCCTGCCGGTGCGCGGATCCTTGGCGCGCAGCACCTCGGCGGTGATCTCGATCAGATAGCCGGACAGGTCGCCGGTGTTCCATCCGGCGAAGACGTCGGCGCACTCGGCGTTCGACAGGCCCGCGCCGCGCAGCAGCTGGTAGGCCTCGCCGATGACCTGCATGTCGGAGTACTCGATGCCGTTGTGGATCATCTTGACGAAATGGCCGGCGCCGTTGGGCCCCATCCACGCGCAGCAGGGCTCGCCCTCGTAGTGGGCCGAGATGGCCTCCAGCATCGGACCGATGATCCGGTAGGACTCGGGGCTGCCGCCGGGCATGATGGCCGGGCCGGTCAGGGCGCCGTACTCGCCGCCGGAGATGCCGGCGCCGACGAAGTGGAAGCCCTCGGCGGAGATCCGGCTCTCCCGGCGGATGGTGTCGCGGAAGTGGGCGTTGCCGCCGTCCATGATGATGTCGCCGGGGGACAGCAGGGGCAGCAGGGTCTCGATGGTGGCGTCGGTCGGGTCACCGGCCTTGACCATCAGGATGATGGAGCGCGGCCTCGCCAGGGACTGCACGAACTCCTCGGCGGTCTCGGACGCGATGAAATCGCCCTCGGACCCGTGGTTCTCGATGAGGGCCCGGGTCTTGGCGTAGGTGCGGTTGTAGACGGCGACCGTGTAGCCGTGGTGGGCGAGGTTGCGGGCCAGGTTCGAGCCCATCACCGCCATGCCGACGACGCCGATGTTCGCCTTGCCGGACTGTTCGGTCATTGAGGATCTCCTTGTGGTCGCGGGGCCGCCGGCGAAGCGGCGCATGCCTGTCCCCCATCATGCCATCGTGATCATGCCATCGTGCGTAGTCGCCGCGCCGGGGTTGCCACGGTCTTGCCCGCGCGCCGGTCGTTGTGAATAATGCTCCGGAACCGTAAGGTGCACTCGTGAGCGACGCGCGCGGCGACGGCGGATCCTTCGGGCTGCCCAGGCAGACGACCATCTACGACGTTGCGAAGGCCGCCGGCGTCAGCCCCTCCACGGTCTCGCGCACGTTCAGTCGGCCCGGGCGCGTCGCGAATCGCACCGCCGCGCACATCCGCAAGGTGGCGGCCGAACTCGGCTACCGCACCGACCGCGTCTACCAGCAGGCCGTGCCGACGCACACGCACATGATCGGCCTGGCGGTCACCGACGCCACCAACCCCTTCTTCTTCCCCCTGCTGCGCGGCGCCGAGCAGGTCTGCACCCGGCACGGCTACGCGATGGTGCTCTTCGACGCCCAGGAGTCCGGCCCCCGCGAGCGCGAGATCTTCGAGCGCGCCCTTCCCGTCCTGGACGGCGTCGTGGTCACCAGCTCGCGCCTGTCCGACACCGCCCTGCGGGGCTTCGCCAAGAAGGTGCCCACCGTCGTCCTCAACCGCGTCGTCGCCGGCCTGCCGTGCGTCGTCAGCGACTACGAGCGCGGCGTGCGCAGGGCCCTGGAACACCTGGTCGAGCTGGGCCATCGGCGCGTCGCCTACATCGCCGGCCCGCCCGCCTCCTGGGCCGACGGTGCACGCTGGCGCGCCTTCCACGAGGCCGCCACCGGTCTGGACATGGTCGACTGCAAGCTCGGCCCCGTCATGCCGACGGTCCGCGGCGGGGAGCAGGCGCTGCCCCAGGTCCGCGAGCGCAAGGTCACCGCGGTCGTCGCCTACAACGACCTGATCGCCATCGGAGTCCTGCGCGGCATGGCCGCCGCCGGTATGCGCGTGCCCGATCGCCTCAGCGTCATCGGCTTCGACAACATCTTCGCCTCCGACCTGGTCACGCCGCGTCTCACCTCGATCGCCTCGCCGCTCGGCCTGGTCGGCGAGAAGGCCGCCCGCAGCGTCCTCTCGCTCATCGAGCGCCATGACGAGCCGGCCGACTTCATGGAGCCGGTGATCATGCCGATGCGCCTCATCGAGCGCGGCTCCACCGGCCCGGCCCGCGTCGAAGTCTGAGCCCGGGGCCGGGCCGGCCTCAGACGGGCCGGCCGCTGGTGACCGGGAAGGGGCCGTCCGCGCCGTCGATTCCGCCGGAGTGCAGGCGGTAGAGCACCTCACCGGCGTCGGGGACCACGGTGACGCCATCCCTGCCGGCCCACTCGCCGGGATCGATCGTGGCCGGATCGTAGTAGCCGAGGTTGATCGACTCGCAGACCTCGCGGGGGATGCCGGTGGCCAGCGAGACCCGCACGCGGTCGGCCTCGACGCCGGTACGGGGGTCGTAGGAGCCCAGGCCGCGCAGGTGCGTCGAGTGGGCCAGCACCCCCCACGGCACCTGCTTGAATCGGTCCCATTGCTTCACGAAGTAGTCGCGGCAGTGGTAGCCGATCTCGTAGATCTCGGCGTGGACCTGGCTGACCTCGGTGATGTGCGGGGCGTAGACGATGACCTCGCCCCCGGCGGCGACGGCCGGCTCCGTCTTGTAGAAGCCCTTGGCCGCGGTCCAGATGTCGTGGTAGCGGTCCGGGATGAGGCTCAGCACAGTCGGCATCGGCTCGTCCACGTACTCGACGTGGGTCCGCGCGCCGATCCTGGCCTGGGCGTGCCAGGCGTCCTCGGGAGTCCCGATCGAGACCGACTCCAGCTCGGTGGTGTGCGAGCGGACGACGAAGGCGATGCAGTAGCGCTCGCCGGGGACCATGGCGGCGCCCTCGTCGATCATGGCGCGCACCGGCGTGACCGCCGGGGCGCCGATGATGTGCGAGCTGGTGATCAGCGCGCCCACCCAGTGGGTGCGCGAGATGAAACCCTCCTGGGCGACGCCGGGGATGAAGTACTTGTTACCGCCCGACATGCCGACGACCTCGTGGGGCAGGACGGGGCCGATGACGAGCTTCACGTCGGCCTCGGCGACACGGCGGTTGACCAGGACGTCCGAGCCCTCCGACAGGCGGCCGCCGCTCAGCTCGGCCATGCGCTCGTCGCCGATGCGGCCGACCCTGACCAGAGCGGAGGGGTCCCGCCACTCGTGGTTGACGATCTCCATGCCGGGGAAGGCCTCGGCGAGGTCCGCGCCGGGGTCGCCGGTGGTCCACTCGGCGATCCTGGCCGGGCCCATGTACTCGTGGGTGCCCAGGGCTATGACGCAGACCAGCTCGCGGACGCGGCCGACGAGGCTGCGGTGGACGATCCGCAGCAGGCGGGGCAGGGGGCACGAGCGCGTGTCGTCGGGAATGACCAGGGCGACCGACCTGCCGTCCACGTCGAGGCCGGCGAGCTGCTCGGACAGGAAGCCGTCGAGCTCCTCGGGGCCGATCGTGCAACCGGCCCCGCCGATCGTCTGACACCCCATCAGCGTCGCCTTTCCCGAGTGCGTGTACCAGGGCGGACCCGCCGACGGGGCCCGCCCTCACGCTAGTCCCGGCGGGGCCCTCGTGCGAAACCACCGAGCGGCGAGGCCGGTGGGGCCGCCCGCCGGCGAGCAACCGGCGGCGACGATCCGGCGCAACCCCGGGCAACACGGGGCGGGGACGGCCGGGCGGACGGCACGATGGCGCCATGGCTCCGAAGCTGACCCTCCACGACGACCGACTGTTCCCGGCCGATCCGGCCTCGCGCGATGTCGCCCGTCGGATCCACGCCGTCACGCGCGGGCTGCCGATCATCTCCCCCCATGGTCACGTCCCGCCGCGCTGGCTCGCCCGCAACGAGCACTTCGGCAACCCGACCAGGATGCTGCTCACGCCCGACCACTACATCAACCGCGTCCTGCACGCGAACGGCGTCGACCTGTCGGACCTCGGCGTCGGCCGCGGCGACGAGATGACCGAGGCCGACAACCGCAGGGCCTTCCGCCTGCTGTGCGAGCACTGGTCCGACCTCAACGGCACCGCGATGCGCTACTGGCTGACCGATCAGCTCGTGGGCATCTTCGGCGTCGACGTACGGCCCAGCGCCGAGACCTCCGACGCCATCTACGACGTCATCGCCGCCAGGCTCGACGAGCCGGACTTCCGCCCCCGCCAGCTCATGGACGCCTTCCGGATCCGGTTCATCGCCACCACCGACGACCCCTGCGACGATCTCGGCCCGCACGCCGAACTGGCCGCCGACGGCGGGTTCAGCGAGGCCCATCGCGTCGTGCCGACCTTCCGCCCCGACCGCTACCTGGAGCCGGCGCGTCCGGACTGGAACGAGCTCGTGGACGCCCTCGGCGCCGCGGCCGGCGCCGACGTCGGGACCCTGGACGGATACACGCGGGCCATGGCCGCCCGCCGCCAGTACTTCAAGGACCACGGCGCGGTCAGTTCCGACCACTCGCACGCCGACCTGGTCACGCTGGTCCTGCCTCACGACGAGGCCGCCAGGCTCTACGACAGGGCTCGCCGGGGCAGGGCCAGCGCCGACGAGGCCCTGGCCCTGCGCCGCCACCTGTTCACAGACCAGGCCCGGTTGGCCTGCGAGGACGGCTTGGTCATGACCGTGCACCCGGCCGTGGCCCGCAACCACGACGCCGATGCCTTCGAGCATTACGGTGCCGACGTCGGCGCCGACATCCCGGTCGGGCTCGAGGCGACCCGGGCCCTGCAGCCGCTGCTGAACGCCTACGGCAACGACCCCGACTTCAACTTCGTGATCTTCACCCTCGACGAGGACGTCTACAGCCGCGAGATCGCGCCGCTCGCCGCCTGGTACCGCAGCGTCTACATCGGTGTGCCGTGGTGGTTCATCGACGCCCCGGAGTCGATCATGCGCTTCAAACGGGAGGTCACCGAGATGGCCGGCTTCAGCCGGGTCTGCGGCATGATCGACGACACCCGCGCCTTCTGCTCGATCCCGGCCCGCCACGACATGAGCCGCCGCCTGGACGCCGCGCACCTGGCCGACCTGGTCGTCACCCATCGGCTGGACGAGGACGAGGCTGTCGAACAGGCCGGGGCCCTGGTCGTCGGCAACCCGATGCGCATCTTCAAGCTGGACCGGTGAGCGCCCGACCCGCGCGGTTCCCGCCAGGGCCGCGGGCGGCCGCGGGCGTCAGGCGCCTGCGGCCCTGGCGCCGTACTCCTGGGCGGCCAGCGCGCGCAGGGCGGCGTCACGGCGTTCCGAGATCGTCCGGCGGACCGCTTCGGTAAGGTCCGCCGAGTCGGCCCACTCGTCGAGGCCGGCGATGAGTTCGCGGGTGACCAGCGGGGCCGGCCACAGCCAGGTGAGCACGGCGCTCGAGGCGGCATGGCCCTGGTCCGCCCAGATGCCCGCCCTGGCGCTGATCTCCTCGGCCGCCTGCAGGTACTTCTCGACGTAGCCGGCGAGCAGCTCGTCCTGACCGTACTGCATGAACTGGCGGCAGATGTGCAGATGCGTGGCGTTCGGCACGCCCCTGGTCGCCGTGGCCAGCTCCCACGCCCTGGCCTTGGCGTCCGCGTCGGCCATCGCCGAGCGGGCGCCAGCAGCGCGCTCCGCGCCCGAGATCGTCTGGTCGATGGCGGTCTCGACCTCGATGCGCTCCTCGTCGATGACGCCCAGGCGGGCCAGACTCGTGAGGATCGCCCAGCGGCGGTCCTGATCGATGGCCAGGCCCAGCGGCAGCTCCTCGCCGTTCAGCCAGCCGGCGATGAGGCCGGCCCCCTGCGCATTGTTCACCGCCGCCATCAGGGCGTCGGCGAAGGCCAGCTGGTGCTCGCTGCCGGGGACCGTCTCCTTCAGCTGGGCGGCGACGCCCGCCACCAGCGCGCCGTTGTTGGCCTCGCGCTGGGCCGGCGCCGTGTAGGCGGTCGCGGCGGTCAGGGCCCGGGTCAGCTGGGTGGTGACGGCCGTCATGTCGGACTCCTTGCCGGCGCCCTCGATGACCATCGCGATGTAATCGGCGGCGGTCATCTGGGCGTCGCGCGTCATGTCCCAGGCCGAGTTCCACACCAGCGCGCGGGCCAGCGGGTCGGTGATCTGCCCGACACGGCCGATGGCCGTGGCCAACGAGTCCTCGTCCAGACGCACCTTGGCGTAGCTCAGATCGCGGTCGTTGAGCAGAATCAGGGCCGGGCGCCTGCGCCCCTCGAGCGCTGCGATCGGCGTGGAGGGGCCGTGCACGTCCACCTCGAGCGAGTCGCCGGCCACCAGTTCATCGGCGCCGGCGTCGTACAGGCCGATGGCGATGTGGTGCGTGCGCAGCGTCCCGTGGTCGGCGGGGGCGCTCTGGAGGACCGAGAAGGCGGTGATGACGCCGTCCTCGTCGGTGACGATCTCGTTCGACAGCGTGTTCACGCCACTGGTGGACAGCCACTGGGTCGAGAACTCCGCCAGGTCCTTGCCACTGATCTCGCCCAGCGCATCCAGCAGATCCGAGAACTGGGCGTTCGCGAAGGCGTGGTCATTCAGGTACTGGCGCACACCGGTCAGGAAGTCGTCCTGCCCGACATAGGCGACCAGTTGCTTGAGCACCGAGGCGCCCTTGGCATAGGTGATGCCGTCGAAGTTCTGCTCGACGGCCTCCAGGTCGACCATGTCGGCCGCGATCGGATGCGTCGTGGGCAGCTGATCGGCGGTGTAGGCCCAGGCCTTGCGGGCATTGGCGAAACTCACCCACGGGTCGATTCCGCCGTGGGCGTCCGCGATCCGCTCCTGGCAGTGGTAGGCGCTCCACTCGGCGAAGCTCTCGTTGAGCCACAGGTCGTCCCACCAGCGCATGGTCACCAGGTCGCCGAACCACATGTGCGCCAGCTCGTGCAGGATCGTGTTGTCGCGGGCCTCGTACGCGGCGCTGGTCACCTTCGAGCGGTACAGGTACTCGTCGCGGATCGTGACGGCACCCGCGTTCTCCATGGCCCCGGCGTTGTACTCCGGCACGAACAGCTGATCGTACTTGTCGAAGGCGTACGGGCGGCCGAAGTCCTTCTCGTAGATCTCGAAGCCGCGCTGAGTCGTGGTGCGAATGCGCTCGGCGTCCAGGTACGGCCGCATCGAGGCGCGGCAGACGAGGTCGGCGTCCAGCGTGCCCTTGGCCGACTCGACGGTGCCGTGGTCGACGTGGTACTGGCCGGCGATGAGCGCGGTGACGTAGGTGGAGATGCGCGGGGTCGGTGCGAAGTCCCAGATCTCGGCGCCGATCGGATCGGGGCCGAAGGGCTCGGGCGTGGGGGAGTTCGACTTCACCACCCAGCCGGCGGGCGCGCGCACGGTGAGCTGGAAGGTCGCCTTCAGATCCGGCTGCTCGAAGCAGGCGTACATGCGGCGGGCGTCGGCCGTCTCGAACTGCGTGTACAGGTAGACGTCGCCGTCGGCCGGGTCGACGAAGCGGTGCAGGCCCTCGCCGGTGTGCGAGTAGCGGCAGATCGCGGTGATGGTCAGCTCGTGCTCGCCGTCGCCCAGGCTCAGGGGCAGACGCGAGTCGGCGAAGCGCACCGGGTCGAGGGGCTCACCGTCCAGGGTGGCCACGGCGATCTCGTCGGCGATGAGATCGATCCAGGTGCTCGTGGCGGTGCTCGTGAACTTCACGGTGCTGGTCGACAGGAAGGTCTCCTCGGGCTCCGTGAGCTGTGCGGAGGCGGCCCCGTGACCGGTGAGGTCGACGGTGACCTCGTACGACGTGATCGACAGCGCGGCAGAACGACCGGCGGCCTCTTCCCTGGTGAGATTGGCAGGGTTCATCTGATGGTCTCCCAACTGTTGGCGAGGGCATCGACTCAGCTCGAGGCTAACGCGGTACGCGCAATCGGCGCCCCGGCGGCGCGCCCGGTGTCCACGGTCGGCGTGACGGCAGGCGCTTGTGCGGGCGGACCCGGACGGGTTCAGTTGGACCCATGACTGACACTTCGACTCCCGTTCAGCTGCAGACCGTCGGCTTCTGGTTCGATCCCCTGTGCCCGTGGGCATGGCTGGCGAGCCGGTGGATGCTCGAGGTCGAGAGGGTGCGGCCCGTGCGCACCGAGTTCCACGTGATGAGCCTGTCCGTCCTCAACGAGGGACGCGACCTCGATCCGGACTACCGGGACCTCATGGATCGCGGCTGGGTCGGCGCGCGCGCCGCCGTCGGCGTCGAGCAGGCCTACGGCCAGGGCGCCCTGCGCGCCTTCTACACCGAGCTCGGCACCCGATACCACCTCAGAGGGGAGCCCGTCGGCGATGCCGGGGTCGTCCGCGACGCGCTCGCAGCCCTCGACCTGGACACCTCGATCGCCGAGACGGCCACCACCGATGCCTGGGACGAGGCCCTGCGCGCCAGCCACCACGCCGGCATGGACCCGGTCGGGGCCGACGTCGGCACCCCGGTCATCCACGTCAACGGCAAGGCCATGTTCGGCCCGGTCATCAGCCCCGCGCCCAGGGGCGAGCAGGCCGGCCGGCTCTTCGACGGCGTTTCCCTCATGACCGCGTACGACGGTTTCTTCGAGCTCAAGCGCACCCGCACCGTCGGTCCGATTTTCGACTGAGACGCGGGCGCTCCGGGGCGCGGGCCCCGCGCATTCACTTCGCAGGGATATCCGGGGATCGGGGGATGCAACGCATATACGCACAACTGCATGCAACGGACGCTCCGGGAGTGCGCGAGGCCCCGGAACGACTCGCCCGGTCGGTCGCCGAGCCCGAAGCCGTGAAAGGCCTGTGAACAGGCTATGGAGGGGCTCGTAGTGTGCGATTGACCGGGCGATTTCGCGTCCATGAACAATGCCATTGTGATTTGATCATGCCCGAGCCGGGCGGGCGAATACCCCCGCAAGACTCGTTGATTGGATCCTTTCATTGCACTGACAGGTGACTTGAGTGAGCGACACCTTGACTTACGTGCCCGCCCGGCGGGCGCTTGAGCCTCTTGACGAATCGTTCATCGAGGCCACCCGCGGCTACTCGGCGCGCCGGGCCATGCCCAATCCCGAGACGCGCGACGAGTGGGACGCCTTCCTGGCGCAGCTGCGAGCGGGCGATGGCGATTACGAGGCCCGTCGCAGCACCCGCGGCGTCCGGGCCTTCTTCGATCGTCTTCTCGGCTTCGGCGGGGGTTCGCGCGCCCAGCGCCTCGAGGTGGACGCCGACGAGATGCTCGCTTCCGAACTCGTGCGCATGGCCGCACTGGACCCCCGCTGGGGTTTCGTGCAGATGGCCCGCACGGCGAACGGCATCGTCGTCCCCCAGCACATGGTGGTCGGTCCCGGCGGCGTCTTCCTGCTCAGCGCCAAGAACCATCCCGGCGCCAAGCTCTTCGTCGAGGGCGACATCTTCCGCGTCAACGGCAAGGACCGCCCCTACATCTCGAGGAGCCGCCAGAACGCCTCGCGTGCGATGGACCTGATGAGCCGTGACTCCGGCCTCGACCTCGGCGTCACCGGCGTCGTCGTGCCGGTCAAGGACCGCCGGCTGATCATCCAGCAGGCCCCCGACGACGTGGCCGTCATCGAGCGCAACGATCTCGCCGAGTGGCTCCTCAACAAGCCCGAGGAGCTGTCCGAGCACAGGGTCATCACCAGCTACACCATCGCCAGCGAGGCCACCGGCTGGGGCGGCTCCGGCGGTGCGTGACCGGATTCCCCTCGCCGTCCGGGCGTCGTACGGCCGGACCGTCGGCCCTGTTGGGCATCATGGTTGCCATGAACACCGACGCAGCCCTCGATGCCGTCCCCGCTGACGGTTCCGCTCCCGAGCCGGCCAGGCCAGGCCCGGCCCGGCAACGCCGCCACGCCGAGCTCGTCGGTCTCGTCGACGACGCCCAGCAGGCCTATTACGGCCTCGACGCCCCGGTGCTCACCGATGCCGCCTACGACGAGATGATGGTCGAGCTCGAGCGCCTCGAGGACGACTTCCCCGAGCTGCGCACGCCCGACAGCCCCACCCAGCGGGTCGGCGCCCCGCAGACGGTCACCGGCTTCGCCCCGGTCGAGCACCCCCAGCGGATGCTCAGCCTCGACGACGTCTTCAGCCTGGACGAGCTGCAGGAGTGGATGTCCCGGACCACCGAGGCCCTCGGCCGCGAACCCACCTGGCTGTGCGAGGTGAAGATCGACGGCCTGGCCATCGATCTGCAGTACGCCGGCGGCGCGCTCGCGACGGCGGCCACCCGCGGCGACGGGCGGGTCGGCGAGGACATCACGCCGAACGCCCGCACCATCGAGGCCGTCCCGCACCGCCTCGCCCCCTCCCCGGAGTTCCCGCCCCCCGCCCTGGTCGAGGCCCGCGGCGAGGTCTTCTTCCCGATCGAGGCCTTCGACGCCTTCAACGCGGAGCTGGAACGGGCCGGCAAGCAGATCTTCGCCAATCCCCGCAATGCCGCGGCCGGTTCGCTGCGCCAGAAGGACCCCGCGGCCACGGCCCGCCGCCCGCTGTCGATGATCTGCCACGGCATAGGCTCCCACCAGGGGCTCGACGTCGCCCGTCAGAGCGAGGTCTACGAGGTCTTCAGGACGTGGGGCCTGCCGGTCAGCCCCTACTACGAGTGCGTCGGGGACGCCCGCGCCGTGCTCGGCTTCGTCGCCCGTTTCGGGGAGCACCGCCACGACCTGCTGCACGAGATCGACGGCATCGTCGTCAAGGTCGATGACCTGGCCGACCAGGAACGGCTCGGGTCCACCAGCCGCGCCCCGCGCTGGGCGATCGCCTACAAGTACCCGCCCGAGGAGGTCAACACCCGCCTGCGCGACATCCGGGTCAACGTGGGGCGCACCGGCCGCGTCACGCCCTACGGCGTCATGGACCCGGTGCGCGTCGCCGGGTCGACGGTGTCGATGGCCACCCTGCACAACGCCTTCGAGGTCAGGCGCAAGGGCGTGCTCATCGGCGACATGGTGGTCCTGCGCAAGGCCGGCGACGTCATCCCCGAGATCGTCGGGCCCGTCGTCGAGCTGCGCACCGGCGGCGAGACCGAGTTCGTCATGCCGACGCACTGCCCCGAGTGCGGTACCGGATTGCGCCCGGAGCAGGAGTCCGACAAGGACATCCGCTGCCCGAACCAGCGGTCCTGCCCGGCCCAGCTGCGGGAGCGCCTCTTCTCGGCCGCCTCCCGTTCGGCCTTCGACATCGAGGCGCTCGGCGAGGAGGGGGCCGCCGCCCTGCTCCGCGCCGGCGTGATCGACAACGAGGCCCGTCTGTTCGACCTGACCGCCGACGACCTGGTCAAGGTGGACATCTACACGCGCGGCGCCACGAAGAGGGAGATCGCCGGCGAGCAGGAGGCGCCCGCTCCCGGCGTCGTGGACGGTCGGGTGCTGTCGGCCGTCGGCCGCAAGCTGCTCGTCAACCTCGAGGCGGCGAAGTCCCAGCCGCTGTGGCGGGTGCTCGTGGCCCTGTCCATCCGTCACGTCGGGCCCACCGCAGCGCGCGCGCTGGCCTCCCGCTTCGGTTCGATCGAGGCCATCCGCGCCGCGAGCGCCGAGGAGCTGGCCGCCACCGAGGGCGTCGGCGGTGTCATCGCCGCCTCGCTGCGGGCCTGGTTCGAGGTCGACTGGCACCGGCAGATCATCGACGCCTGGGCCGCCGCCGGCGTGCGCATGGCCGACGAGGCGCCCGACGGGCCCGCGCAGACGCTCGCCGGGCTGACCGTCGTCGTCACCGGAACGCTCGAGGGCTTCACCCGCGAGAGTGCCAAGGAGGCGATCGTCTCCCGCGGCGGCAGGGCCACCGGCTCGGTCAGCAGGAGGACCGACTTCGTCGTGGTCGGCGCCAACGCCGGTTCCAAGGCCGCCAAGGCCGAGGAGCTCGGGCGCCCAGTCCTCGACGAGGCGGGTTTCCGCGAACTGCTCGAGAAGGGACTGCAGGGGCGCTGACCTGAGGCCGCCCGGGCCGGTCGGCCTCAGCCCCAGACCAGCCAGGCCAGCGCCGCGTCATCGGGGCCGCCCGCGCACAGCCATGCGCGGGTGGCCGCTATGAGGTCCGGCAGCGACCACGGCATCCGCGCGCCGATGTCCCAGCCGGCGGGTGCCAGGCCCAGCGCTGCGCAGTGCATGGCGGCGTCGGCGGCGTGCCCGGGGGCCATCGGCCAGGGGAGACCGCTGTGCAGACGGGGGAGCAGCTCCCACAGCTCCTGCGGGGCGCCCGGCGCGTGCGTGACGACCGCCGAGAGCACCCGGCAGAGGGCGTCGGCCCGGTCCACCGGGGGGACGGGCGCCGCGAGCCCGGAACGGGCCAGCACGGGTGCGGCGCTCATCCAGGCCAGCAGCGCGCCCGCCGAGGCCGGAATCGCGTCGAGGCGTCCCGCCACGGCGCCGAGCCGGGCCGGGTCGTCCTCGGCCGCCACCAGCAGCGGGACGATGCCGAGCGGGTCGACCGGCACGCCGGGGCGGTCCAGCAGCTCGTCCGCCCACGTCCTGAGGAACCCGCTCGCCTGGTCGTGGGGGAGCCCGTGGCGGGCGTCCGCCCATGCGACGACCATCGCCTGCGCGGTGCTCGTCGTGCGGGGGTCGGCGCCGATGATGCCGTGCGCCCGCCGCAGGGCCGTGTCGGCGACCGATCCGGCCCAGGCCAGTTGCAGCTGGGCGTCCACACCGGGGCCGGCGACCCTGAAGCGGTGCACCCCGGACCCGGCTTCGATGAGACTGCCCCCCTCGTCCGTCGAGATCCTGCCCGGCCCGCTCACCGCGGCGTCGGGCAGCCCGATCCGCACCGGCTCGCCCACGGCGACGTCGAGCCGATGGGGGAGCCATGCGGGCAGGCCCGCCAGGGCCGCCGCGCGGTGCGGGTGCAGGTCGATCGTCCAGGCGCTGACCCAGGACCGGCCGGCGGCCAGCTCCAGCCCCTCCGGCACCAGGACCAGGCCCCGGTCCTCCTCGTGGACGTGACCGCGCGTCTGGCTGGCCGTGACCACCAGTCCGTCGGCGGGGCGCTCGTCCAGCAGGACGAGGCCGCTGCTGCCGCCCGGCCAGGACGGGCAGGAGAAGGCGCCTCGCCAGTCGACGGCGGGCCCCGCCGCAACGGCAGCGCCCGAGCCGCCCGCGGTGACCGACAGACGGGCGCTGATGGTCCGATCGGCCGTCAGCCTCAGGCGTGCACCGGCCTCCGGTGAGCTCCAGCGCCAGGTCGCCTCGTCGGCGTCGGCCTCAAGACCCTCGAAGTCCCACTGCTCGCCCAGCGAAATGGTGGCCGTGCCGACGGGTCGATCCTGCTCGCGGTCCGAGACGCGCACCTCGCGAGGGGCGCAGTCCAGGCGAAGGTGCTCCCAGCTCAGCGTGCGGGGCGTCGTCGCGTTCATCGCCTCAACCCTACGCACGGAGCGTCCGGCCCCGGTGGGGCAGGGCGGAGGGTCCACTGCTAGCGTGCCCGCATGGCCGCGGGTACTCGCACGGCGGGCGGACGCCGCAGGGGGCTGGGCCGCGACGGCATCACCGTCATGGTCGACCACGAGCGCGCCCTGCGCGCTCGGGAGATCAGCCGCCCGGGCGAGGCCCTCCGCAGGCGGGCCGCCGCTGAGCTGCCCGATCTGCTGGCCAGGGCCCGGGGCGGCGCCACCGGGCGCCGGCCCTGAACGCCCGGTCGCGGACCCGGCGGTGCGGGGCCTTCTGCGGTAGCCTTCACCTGTGTGCCCGCCCGGCGGGCGTACGGATCACGCGGGGTGTGGCGCAGTTGGCAGCGCGCCTGCTTTGGGAGCAGGAAGTCGCCGGTTCGAGTCCGGTCACCCCGACCATCGTCGGAGCAGGAGCCCGGCGGCTCACCGGGATGAAACACCGTCCGCGCGTCGGCTACCATGGGGCACGGCCCATCGGGGCCGCGCGAACGTAGCTCAATGGTAGAGCCCCAGTCCTCCAAACTGGCTACGCGGGTTCGATTCCCGTCGTTCGCTCGAACCCGCCGCGCCCCGACCAGTGGCGCGCCCGCCATGATCCCGCACCGCTGGCGCGGCGTTCTTGGTGCCTGTCGCGCGGCCGACTAAAATCGGCGGGCGTTATGTGCGCCCCCGCGCACGCCCACAAGCATGTTTTGCGCCATGGCGCGCACATGTGTCCCACATACAGGAGTCCCCAGTGCCGAGCACCGTCGAGCAGCTGAACCCGACCCGGGTGAAGCTCACCATCGAACTGCCCTTCGTCGACCTCCAGCCGAAGATCGACGAGGCCTACAAGCAGATCGCCCAGCAGATCAATCTGCCCGGTTTCCGACGCGGCAAGGTGCCGCCGCGTCTGATCGATCAGCGCTTCGGTCGCGGCACCGTGCTCCAGGAGGCCGTGAACAACGCCATCCCGGACGCCTATTCGGCCGCCGTCAGCGAGCACAAGGTCGCCCCGCTGGGCAACCCCGAGGTCGAACTGACCAGACTCGAGGACGGCGATGTCGCCGAGGTCACCGCCGAGGTCGATGTCCGTCCCGAATTCGACCTGCCCGACTTCTCCGAGGTCGAGGTCCAGGTCGAGCCGGTCGAGGTCACCGACGCCGATGTCGATGAGCGCGTCGAACTGCTGCGCCAGCGCTTCGGCACCCTCACGGTCGTCGATCGCGCCGCCGCCGAGGGCGATGTCGTTCTCATCGACCTGTCCGCCACGAGGGACGGCGAGGCGATCGAGGACGCCGCGAGCAACGGCATGCAGTACCGCATCGGCGCCGGCGGCATGGTCGAGGGGCTCGACGATGCCCTCATCGGCCTCAGGGCCGGCGAGACCAAGACCTTCACCTCCAAACTCGTCGGCGGTCCGCACCGCGACGAGGACGCCGACATCGAGGTGACCGTCACCAAGGTGAACGAGCAGAAGCTGCCCGACCTCGACGACGACTTCGCCCAGCTCGTCTCCGAGTTCGACACCGTCGACGAGATGATCGCCGATGTGCGCGAGAACCTCGTGCGCATCGGCCGGCTCGACCAGGCCAACACCGCTCGCGACAAGGTTCTCGAGGCGGTCATCGGCAAGCTCGACTTCCCGCTGCCGCAGACCGTTCTGGACAATGACGTCAAGGCCTACCACGACCAGATCGAGTCCCAGCTCAACGCCGCCGGCCTGACCGTCGAGCAGTACCTGGCCGATGCCGAGGACGAGACGGCCGAGACCCCCGAGGAGTTCTGGAAGGGGGTCGACGAGCGCGCCGAGCAGGGCCTGCGCGCCCAGATCATCCTGGACAAGCTCGCCGAGGACAGGCAGATCGGTGTCTCCCAGGAGGAGTTCACCCAGCTGCTCCTCCAGAAGGCGCGGCAGAACGGCACGTCTCCCGAGCAGGAGATCAAGCACATGACCGAGCACAACCACATGCCCGAATGGATGGCCGAGGTCCGCCGCGGCAAGGCCCTCGGCGTGATCGTCGACGAGGCCACCGTCACCGACACCGGGGGCGAGGAGGTCGAGCTCACCCGCCTGCAGAACGACGGCACCATCGCCCCCGAATCCGCTGAGTCCGAGGACGGGCGGGCCCCGACCGCCGGGGACGAGGAGGAGGCCGAGGCCTGATCCGGGGCCGGCCGGTGGTGGAGGCGCCGGGCATCCGCAGCACAGGGTCGCCGACGGCCCGGACTCCGCATTGCCAGGCTGAGCGCTCGGTCCGGTCGGTGAGAGGGCGAAAGGAATCATTCATGGGCGAGACGGGCAGCGGCGACGGGGCGCAGACGCCGATCGGCGGTCTGCCGAGATTCCTGCAGGTCGCACTGGGCGTCGTCCTGGTGCTGGCCGCCCTCATGATGCTGAAGAACTACTCGGGCATCTTCGGCCCGATCTTCCTCGCGCTGAACCTCATGGTGACGGCCTACCCGCTCCATGCCTGGCTCGTGCGCAAGGGCTGCCCTCCCGCCCTGTCGGCGGCCGTCGTCGCGCTCATGGTCTTCGTCCTGCTGCTGGCCATGGTGGCCGGCCTCATCTGGGCCGTCAACGAGATCATCGGCATCATCCCGCAGTACGCCGACCAGTTCATCGTCCTGTACGACCAGGCGATCTCCTTCGCCTCCGACATGGGTCTCGACCGCTCCTCGCTGACGGGGGTCCTGAGCAAGATCGACCCGAACTCGCTGCTCAACGCGGCCAGCTCGCTGCTCACCGCATCGACCGGCTTCCTCGGCGGGCTGTCGATCCTGGTCTGCACCCTCGTCTTCATCGCCATGGACACCGCCGGCTTCGCCCAGCGCCTGTCGATCGCCGCCTCGACCCACTCCCGGATCGTCGCGGGTTTCCGCTCCTTCAGCCAGGGCGTCCGCTCCTACTGGATCGTCACCACCGTGTTCGGCCTCATCGTGGCCGTGCTCGACGTCGTCGCCCTGCAGATCATGGGCGTGTCGGGCGTCGTGGTCTGGGGCCTGCTGAGCTTCCTGACCAATTACATCCCGAACATAGGCTTCGTCGTCGGCCTGATCCCGCCGGCCCTGGTCGCCCTCGTCTCGCTGGGCTGGAAGCAGGCCGTCGCCGTCATCGTCATCTACTGCGTGCTCAACTTCGTCGTTCAGACGATCATCCAGCCGCGCTTCACCGGCGACGCCGTCGGCGTGACTCCCACCGTCTCGTTCATCTCCCTGCTCGTATGGGGCGCCGTGCTCGGAGCCCTGGGCACCCTGCTGGCCCTGCCGATGACCCTGCTCGTCAAGGCGCTCGTCATCGACACCGATCCCCGTACGAAATGGGTCAACGCCTTGATCGCCTCGGACCCGCACGACGCGGAGGGGGCCGTCCGGCAGCGCGCCTGAGCCGGTTCCTGGGCCCGGCACGGACGGCTCGGCGGAGATTCCCCGAACGAACATGAGTCGCAGAGACTCAACTTTCACGCCAGAAGTGAAACCCGGGAGAACGCCGCTCCGGTTTGTCAGGGCCTACGGGTAGGGTTCGACGGTGTGAATGACAACGACATGGTCAAGGATCCCGCGCTGCCCGCAATGGCCGCCGGTACTGGTGGCGTCGGCCTGACCGACAACGTGTACCAGTCCCTGTTGGCCAATCGCATCGTCTTCCTCGGCTCCGAGGTGAAGGACGAGAACTCCAATGCGATCTGCGCGCAGATGCTGCTCCTGAACGCCGAGGACCCCCACAAGGACATCTACCTCTACATCAACTCGCCCGGCGGCTCGATCGACTCCGGCATGGCGATCTACGACACCATGCAGTGGATCAGCAACGACGTGGCCACGGTCGCCATCGGCCTGGCCGCCTCGATGGGCCAATTCCTGCTGTCCGGCGGCACCCCGGGCAAGCGCTACGCGCTGCCCCACGCCCGCATCCTGATGCACCAGCCCTCGGGCGGCATCGGCGGCACCGCCTCCGACATCAAGATCCAGGCCGAGCAGAGCATCCACCTCAAGCACGAGATGGCCGAGCTCATAGCCAGGCACACCGGTCAGACCGTCGAGCAGATCACCAGGGACTCCGACCGCGACCGCTGGTTCACGGCCGGCGAGGCCCTCGAGTACGGCTTCATCGATCACGTCTACGACCGCGCGTCGAAGATCTCCATGGACGACGCGCCGAACCAGTGAGGAACCCCATGACTGACGACTACAGCGCGGCGCTGCCCCCTGCCCCAGACGGTACGGCGGTCTCGCCCACGGCCGAGTACTACATCCCCCAGTGGGAGGAGCGCACCAGCTACGGCGTGCGCCGGGTCGACCCCTACACCAAGCTGTTCGAGGATCGCATCATCTTCCTCGGTACGCCGATCACCGATGACATCGCCAATGCGGTCATGGCCCAGTTGCTGTGCCTGCAGTCGATGGATTCCGATCGTTCCATCTCGATGTACATCAACTCGCCCGGCGGCTCGTTCACCGCGCTGACCGCCATCTACGACACGATGCGCTACATCAAGCCGGCCGTGCAGACCATCTGCCTCGGCCAGGCCGCCTCGGCCGCGGCCGTGCTGCTGGCGGCCGGCACCAAGGGCCAGCGCCTGGCCCTGCCGAACAGCCGCATCCTGATCCACCAGCCGTCCATGGGCGGGGAGGGCAGCTACGGCCAGTCCAGCGACCTGGAGATCCAGGCCAATGAGATCCTGCGCATCCGCGAGCTCATGGAGACCATGCTCTCGGACGCCACCGGCCAGCCCAAGGAGAAGGTCAGCGCCGACGTCGAGCGCGACAAGTTCCTCACCGCCTCCGAGGCCGTCGAGTACGGCATCATCGACGACATCCTCACCTCGCTGAAGGACTGAACGACGACTCTGTCCGCGCAGTAGTCCCTGCCGGGATCGCTGCGCGGGCGGGGCTAATCTTTGTGACCATGCCGCGTCCAATGGGAGCGGGCATGCTTGAATGGATTCGAGGGGTCGGATCGACCCGGTCCGGTGCGCTGTCGTGCGCCGGATCAGCGCTCATCGAGGAGGTGGCCATGCCGCGCATTGGAGAGAGCAGCGATCTGTTCAAGTGCTCGTTCTGCGGCAAGAGCCAGAAGCAGGTCAAGAAGCTCATCGCCGGCCCGGGGGTCTACATCTGCGACGAGTGCATCGACCTGTGCAACGAGATCATCGAGGAGGAGTTCTCCCAGCTCGATGAGGCAGAGGCCCCCTCGCAGCTGCCCAAACCCGCCGAGATCCGCGAATTCCTCGACCAGTACATCATCGGCCAGGACGATGCCAAGAAATCGCTGGCGGTGGCCGTCTACAACCATTACAAGCGCCTCAACGCCCGGACAGGTGCCGAGGGCACCAAGCGCGTCGCCGACGACATCGAGCTGGGCAAGTCCAACATCCTGCTGATCGGCCCTACCGGCTGCGGCAAGACCTACCTGGCCCAGACCCTCGCCCGCATGCTCAACGTGCCCTTCGCCATGGCCGATGCGACGGCCCTGACCGAGGCCGGCTACGTGGGCGAGGACGTCGAGAACATCCTGCTCAAGCTCATCCAGGCCGCGGACTACGACGTCAAGAAGGCCGAGACCGGCATCATCTACATCGATGAGATCGACAAGGTGGCCCGCAAGTCCGAGAACCCCTCGATCACCCGTGACGTCTCCGGCGAGGGAGTGCAGCAGGCGCTGCTGAAGATCCTCGAAGGCACCGTCGCCTCGGTCCCCCCGCAGGGCGGACGCAAGCACCCGCACCAGGAGTTCATCCAGATCGACACCACCAATGTGCTGTTCATCGTCGGCGGTGCCTTCGCCGGTCTCGAGGACATCATCGCCGAGCGCGTCGGCAGGCGCTCGGTGGGCTTCACCACCGACGGGGTGGAGAGCCGGCCGGTCGGCGCCGACCCGCTCGTCGGCGTGCGTCCCGAGGACCTGCACTCCTTCGGGCTGATCCCCGAGTTCATCGGACGCCTGCCCGTCATCGCTACGGTACCGGAGCTCGACGAGACGGCCCTGCGCCGCATCCTCACCGAGCCGCGCAACGCCCTGGTCAAGCAGTTCACCAAGCTCTTCGACCTGGACGGTGTCGTCCTGGAGTTCACGCAGGACGCCATCGGCGCCGTGGCCCAGCGGGCCATCGAACGCGGTACCGGCGCGCGCGGCCTGCGCGCCATCCTCGAGGAGACGCTCGGCGACGTCATGTTCGAGGTGCCCAGTCGCGACGACGTCGTCCAGGTGGTCATCACCGGTGACGCGGTGCTGGGCGCGGCGCAGCCGCAGCTCGTCACGAGGGCCGAGGCCGGCGAGCCGGCGGCATGAGGGCCGTCCGGCGGACCGGTGGAGCGGGCCTCAGCGCAGCAGCGCCAGCCAGCCGCCGCCCCGTCTCCTGTGCATGCGCGGTGGCGAGACGACGGCCACGGCCTCGAGCCTGTTCCTGATCTCGTCGCCGCACGCCCGGGCCCGGGCGTCCTCGTCCTTCCCGCTGCCCGGACGGATCGAGAAGCGGACGGTGACGATCGGTACGCCGCGCGGCAGGTCCAGGCGCACGTCATCGCAGTGGGCGAACCCGGGAACGGCATCCCGGGCGGCGCCGAGCACCTCGGGCGGGCGATGGCCGGGGCGCACGTCGTGCACGGGCAGCTGAGCGCGGAACGACGGCATGGTGCAACCTCCATCCGAACCGGACCGGGACAGCTCGCATTGCGCCACCGCGCCCGACATTCCGACGACTGCGATGCGCACGGCACAGTCGCGACCGGTAACCTGCACCTGTGCGTTATCTTTCGACCCGTGCCCTGGGCGCCGACGACGCCAAGCCGTTCTGCGACATCCTGCTCGAGGGCCTCGCAGCCGATGGCGGGCTCTTCCTGCCCGAGCAGTACCCGCAGGTGCACGCCGACACGCTGGAGGAATGGCGCGGACTGCTCGACGCCGAGGGCTATGCGGCCCTGGCCGCCCGCCTGATCGGCCTGTTCATCGACGACGTCCCGGCCGGCGACCTGGAGCGTCTGAGCGCGGCGGCCTACACCGCGCAGAAGTTCTCCGACCCGCGGATCGTTCCCGTCACCCGTATCGGCGCCGGCCCGCTGTGGCTCGGTCACCTGTCCAACGGCCCGACGGCGGCCTTCAAGGACATGGCCATGCAGCTGCTCGGCGAGCTCTTCGAGTACGAGCTGGCCCGCCGCGGCTCCTGGATGACGATCCTCGGCGCCACCAGCGGCGACACCGGCAGCTCCGCCGAGTACGCCATGCGCGGTCGCGCCGGCATCTCCGTCGTCATGCTGACACCCGCCGGCCGCATGACCCCCTTCCAGCAGGCCCAGATGTTCTCCCTGACCGACGCGAACATCGTCAACGTCGCCGTCAAGGGGGTCTTCGACGACTGCCAGGACCTCGTCAAGGCCGTCAACGCCGATGCCGGGTTCAAGGCGAGGTACCACCTGGGCGCGGTCAACTCGATCAACTGGGCCCGCCTCATGGCCCAGGTCGTCTACTACTTCGCCTGCTGGCTGCGCGTTACCGACGGCCCCGGCCAGGCGATCAGCTTCAGCGTGCCGACCGGCAACTTCGGGGACATCTGCGCGGGCCACATCGCCCGCGCCATGGGCCTGCCCATCGGTCGCCTCATCCTGGCCACCAATGAGAACGACGTTCTCGACGAGTTCTTCCGCACCGGCGTCTACCGTCCGCGCGGCTCCGCGCAGACCCGTGCCACCAGCTCGCCGAGCATGGACATCTCCAAGGCCTCCAACTTCGAGCGCTTCATCGCCGATCTGTACGGCCGCGACGGCGCCCGGGTCCGCGAACTGTTCGCCGCCGTCGCGGAGGACGGCTTCTTCGACATCTCCGGCACCCCGCAGTTCGAGGCCATGCGCAGCGGATACGGCTTCGTCTCCGGCTCCTCGACGCATGCCGACCGCATCGCCACCATCGGTCGTCTCCGACGCGAGTACGGCGTCCTCGTCGACCCGCATACCGCCGACGGCGTCAAGGTCGCGGAGCAGCACGCGGCGGTCGGCGAGCCCATCGTCGTCCTCGAGACCGCCCTGCCGGTGAAGTTCGCCGACACGATCGAGGAGGCCACCGGCCAGCCGCCGCCCGTGCCGGAGCGCTTCGCCCACATCGAGGAGGGACCGCGCCGCGTCGTCGAGCTGCCGAATGACGTGGACGCCCTCAGAGGACTCGTCGTGAGCACGGTCGAGTCACTGTCCAACCGGCCCGCTGAGGCGGGCCGCCCGGAGAAGAAGGAGACATCATGACGATGCGCGTCGGCATCCTCACCGCAGGCGGCGACAGCCCCGGCCTGAATGCCGCCATCAGAGGATTCGGCAAGGCGGCCATCGGGACCTACGACATGAAGCTGATCGGCTTCCGCGACGGCATGCGCGGCCTGGCCGAGAACCGGTTCATCGAACTCGACTCGGCCGCCCTGTCGGGAATCCTCACCGTCGGCGGTACCATCCTGGGCACCAGCCGCGACAAGGTCCACAAGATGATGGTGGACGGCAAACTGCGCAACATGATCGACACGATCAAGAAGAACTACGAGAAGGACAGGCTCGATGCGCTCGTCTGCCTCGGCGGCGGCGGGACGGCCAAGAACGCCAAGCGCCTGTCCGATGCCGGCATGAACGTCATCACGCTGCCCAAGACGATCGACAACGACCTGGTCGGGACCGACCAGACCTTCGGCTTCGCGACGGCCCTCGAGATCGCCACCGACGCCATCGACCGCCTGCACTCGACGGCCCACAGCCACCATCGCATCATCCTCACCGAGATCATGGGGCACCGCGCCGGCTGGCTCGCGCTCGGTGCGGGCATAGCCGGCGGCGCCGACATCATCCTGTTGCCCGAGATGCCCTACAACGTCGAGTCGATCGCCGAGACGATCAGGCGCCGCCGCGCCCACGGCAGCAACTTCTCGGTCGTGGCCGTCGCCGAGGGCGCCCGCAACGTCAGGGACGCCGCCGAACTGGCCGCAGCGGAGACCCTCGTCAGAGAGGCCGATTCGTCCGAGGCCCGGGACGCCGCCAAGAGGCACCGCAGGGCTGTCGAGGCCTCGCACCGCGCCCACACCTTCACCCTGGCCGAGCAGCTCGAGGCCGCCACCGGCCTGGAGTCGCGCGTCTCGATCCTCGGCTACGTCCAGCGAGGCGGTATCCCGTGCGGCCGCGACCGCCAGCTCGCCACCCTGCTCGGCACGGCCGGCGCGGACCTGATCAGTCAGGGCCGGTTCGGCGTCATGGTCGCCGCGAGGGGGGAGACCGCCGTGCCCGTGCCGCTGGAGGACGTGGCCGGCAAGATCCGCTACGTGCCCACGGATCACCCCTGGATCAGAGCAGCCAAGGAGGTCAACACCGGTTTCGGCGACTGACGGTTCCCGGCCCCTGCCGGTTGCACGCGGCCGCGGCACCGGGTCACCGTGAAATCGACTCCCACCGGGCCCGCGACAGGGTGAGCGCTGCGGATGCAGGGGGCGCGGGCCGGATGCGGCCGCGATGCTCGAGGTCGAGGGCATCCGGGTCGGGCCGGTCGTCCCGCCGTGCACCCCGGTGCCGTTCGCGCACGTGCCGGAGCCGTCTACATCAGCACGACCGAGCGCAGCACCTGCCCGGTGCGCATCTTCTCGAAGGCTTCGTTGACCTGGCCGATGCCGATCGTCTCGGAGACGAAGACGTCCAGGTCCAGACGGCCCTGCCGGTACAGGTCGAGCAGCATGGGAACGTCGCGTTCGGGCAGGCAGTCGCCGTACCAGCTGGATTCGAGCGAGCCGCCGTAGTCGAAGACGTCGATGAGCGGGATGTCGAGCTGCATCTCGGGGACGGGCACGCCCACCAGGACGACGCGGCCGGCCAGGTCGCGGGCGTAGAAGGCCTGCTTCCAGGTGGCCGGGGTGCCGACGGCGTCGATGACGACATCGGCGCCGAAACCGCCGGTCAGCTCATGGACGGCCGCGACGACGTCGGTACTGGTCGCGTCGATCGTGGCGGTGGCGCCGAGCTCCGCGGCCAGTGCCAGCTTCCTGGGATCGGTGTCGACGGCGATGAGGCCGGTGGCGCCGGCGGTCCGGGCACCGAGCAGGGCGGCCATGCCGACGCCGCCCAGGCCGATGACGGCCACCTGCTCGCCGCGCCGTACCGCGGCGGTGTTCAGAGCCGCGCCGAGACCGGCCATGACGCCGCAGCCGAGCAGACCGGCGACCTGCGGCCGCACCGCCGGGTCGACCTTCGTGCACTGGCCCTGCGCGACGAGCGTCCTGGGTGCCAGCGCGCCGATGCCGAGGGCAGCGGTCAGCTCGGTGCCGTCGGCCAGCCTCATGCGCTGGGCGGCGTTGGCGGTGTTGAAGCAGTACCAGGGTTCGCCGCGCCGGCAGGCGCGGCACTGGCCGCAGATGGCGCGCCAGTTCAGTACGACGTGGTCGCCCACGTGCACGTGCGTGACGTCCGCGCCGGTGGCGGACACGGTGCCGGCCGCCTCGTGGCCGAGGAGGAAGGGGTAGTCGTCGGTGATGGCCCCGGTCGCGTAGTGGAGGTCGGTGTGGCAGACGCCGCAGGCCGTGATGTCCACGACGACCTCGCCCGGGCCGGGGTCGGGGACGATGACGTCGGCCAGCTCGACGGGCGCTCCCCTGACGCGCGAGACGACTCCTTGGACGGTGGTGGACATTGTGGGAAACTCCTGGATAGGGGCCCTGATCAGGGCGGACGCCCCGAGGTTAACGCGGTTCGCTGGCGCTGGGCTGTGCAATCGGCGCCGGTACCTGGCTCTGTGCTGAGAACGCGGCCCCGACACCGCCCCGGCGGTGACCTGCTCGTCGTCGCCGTCATCGGCTGTCCGGCCTCGCGAAGAGCCGCGGCGGACGGCTCCCGCGTCCCGGGGCGGCAGCATCGGTCACCGGATGTGAGTGGTCGGGTTCTGGACCAGGCCCTTCCCGACGTGGCCGTGGTGGTCCTCGTTACCGGCGCTGGTGGCGCGTTCGCCTCGACCTCGTCGCCGGGGGCTCGCCCAGGACGATCTCGGCCGTGACGGACTCGCCGCCCTCCTCGAAGACGATCGGGCACCGGATGTGGCCGGCGGCCGACAGGTCCTCGCGGACCAGCCTGAGCCTGGCGATCGATGCCGTCGGGGCAGTCACCGTAATGGCCTCGACCGGGGTCTTCATGGAGACCTTGGCGTCCGATTTGGCGCCGCGCACCAGGACCAGCGCCGTGGCCGTGTCGGTCACCAGCGAGGCGTCGCCGCCGGCGGGCAGCTCGTCGACGCCCGGCCAGGCGGAGGTGTGCACAGAGCCCGGCTGCCACCAGCTCCAGACCTCCTCGGTGACGAAGGGCATGAACGGTGCCAGCAGCCGCAGGAGGACCGACAGGGCCAGCTGCAAGCTGGCGTTCGCCGAGGCGGCGGCACGCTCGCCCCGGGCCCCGTAGGCGCGCTCCTTGACGAGCTCGAGGTAGTCGTCGCAGAAGCTCCAGAAGAAGGTCTCGGTGGCCTCCAGGGCGCTCGTGTAGTCGAACTCGGCCAGCGCCCGGCCCGCCCTGCCGACGACCTCGCGCAGGGCGGCCAGCTCGGCCAGGTCGATGGCCTCGGTAATGGCGTCGGGGCCGGTCGGCGCGCCCATGCCGAGTACGAACCTGCTGGCGTTGAGCACCTTCATCGCCAGGCGGCGGCCCACCCTCATCTGGCGCTCGTCGAAGGGGGAGTCCATGCCCGGGCGGGCCATGGCGGCGCGCCAGCGCACGGCATCGGCGCCGTACCTGTCGATGATGTCGGTGGGCACGATCGCATTGCCCCTGGACTTGCTCATCTTCTTGCGGTCGGGGTCGACCACGAAGCCCGAGACGGTGGCGCGCCTCCACGGCACGGTGCCGAACTCGGAGTCGGAGCGTACGACGCGGCTGAACAGCCAGGTGCGGATGATGTCGTGGGCCTGCGGGGCCAGGTCCATCGGGAAGGTCAGCCCGAACAGCTCGGGGTCGCGTTCCCAGCCGCAGACGATCTCGGGGGTCAACGAGCTGGTGGCCCAGGTGTCCATGACATCGGGCTCGGCCATGAAGCCGCCGGGTGCGCCGCGCTGGGCCGGCCCGTAGCCGGGCGGGCAGTCCGAGCTCGGGTCGACGGGCAGGTCCTCGGGGGCCGCGACGATCGGGGAACCGTAGTCGGGATCGCCGTTCCCGTCGAGCCGGTACCAGACGGGGAAGGGGATGCCGAAGAAGCGCTGGCGGCTGATCAGCCAGTCGCCGTTGAGGCCCTCGACCCAGTTCGAGTAGCGGAACCTCATGTGCTCGGGCACGAAGGAGATCTCCTCGCCGCGGGCCAGCAGCCTGGCCTTGAGCTCCTCGTCGTGGCCGCCGTTGGCGATGTACCACTGGCGGGTGGAGACGATCTCGAGCGGCCTGTCCCCCTTCTCGTAGAAGTTGGCCATGCGCTGGGTGGGACTGGGATCGCCGGTCATCTCCCCGGTGGCCCGGAGCTCGGCGACCATGGCGGCGCGGGCGCTGAAGACGGTCTTGCCGGCCAGCTCGGCCGCGTAGAAGGAGGCATCGGGCAGCCAGTCGGGCCTCTCGCGCAGCAGGCGTCCGTCGCGGCCGATCACCGTGCGCGTGGGCAGCTGCAGTTCGCGCCACCACTGGACGTCGGTGAGGTCGCCGAAGGTGCAGCACATGGCGATGCCGGCGCCCTTGTCCATCTCAGCGGCGGGATGGGCCAGGACGGGCACCTCGACGCTGAAGACGGGCGTGGTCACCGTCGTGCCGAACAGCCCCTGGTAGCGCTCGTCGTCCGGGTGGGCGATGAGGGCGCAGCAGCTGACGAGCAGCTCGGGACGGGTCGTCTCGATGAAGACATCGGTGCCGTCCCCCTTGTGGAAGGCCAGCCGGTGGTAGGCGCCGGGGTAGTCGCGGGCCTCCAGCTCGGCCTGGGCGACGGCGGTCTGGAAGGTGACGTCCCACATGGTGGGGGCCTCGCTCATGTAGGCCTCGCCGCGCTCGTAGTTGTGCAGGAAGGCGAGCTGCGAGATGCGCTGCGTCTCGGCGCCGATCGTCGTGTACAGCTGGCTCCAGTCGACCGACAGGCCGACCTTGTGCCACAGCTCGGCGAAGGCCTGCTCGTCCACCCCGGTGAGGCGGTGGCACAGTTCGACGAAGTTGCGGCGGCTGATCGGGACCTGCCTCTTCGGGTTCGGCCTGGCCGGGGGCTCGAAGTCGGGATCGTAGGGGATCGACGGGTCGCAGCGAACGCCGAAGTAGTTCTGGACGCGGCGCTCGGTGGGCAGGCCGTTGTCGTCCCAGCCCATCGGGTAGAAGACGTGCTTGCCCGTCATGCGCTGGTAGCGGGCCACCACATCGGTGTGAGTGTAGCTGAACACGTGGCCCACGTGCAGCGAGCCCGAGACTGTGGGCGGGGGGGTGTCGATGCTGAACACCTGGTGGCGGCCCTGCGGGCGTTTGAACGCGTACAGCTGGTCGGCCTCCCAGATCGCCGACCACTTGTCCTCGAGGCCCTCGAGCGCCGGACGGTCCGGCACCCGCCAGCCCGGAGAGGTCGGAGCGGTCGGCGATGCGGGTGTCTCGGTCATGAAGGACATCCTACTAACCCGTAACCCCGCGTCCGGGCGGCCTCGGCGCGCAGGGGAGCACCCGCCGCGGCGGGTGCTCCCCTGCGGAAGAACGAACGCTCGGCCGGCTCAGGCCACGGCGGCGTTGATGACGTCCATGACCGACTGCTCGCTGTTGGGATCGGCGTCCGTGAACGAGACCTGCTCGCCGTTGACCGTGAAGGTCGGCGTCGAATTGACGCCGGCGTCCTTGCCGGCCTGCTCGACGTTCTCGACGAAGGTCTTCGTCTGGTTCTGGTCCACGCAGCTCTGGAAGGTCGTCAGGTTCTCGCCGGTGATTCCGGCCGTGTCGGCGAAGTCCTCGCGCAGCTGCTGCATGGTGTAGCCGTTGCCCTCCTGCGCGGGCGCGTTGGCGTAGGCGGCGTCATGGTATTCCTGGAACTTCCCGACCTGATCGGCGCAGGCGGCGGCCATGGCGGCGCGCTTGGAGGATTCGGGCGTGCCGTTGGACTCGTTGAGCTGCTGCAGGTTCTGGTCGAGGAAGGTGCGGGTGCGGTACTCGAGCTGGATCTGGCCGCTGGTGGCCAGCGATTCGAAGGTCGGTCCGAAGTACTGCTCGTAGGTCTTGCAGATCGGGCACTGGTAGTCCTCGTACACGACCAGGGTCGGCGCGGAGGCGTTGGTGCCGAGCTGCGAGACGATCCCGGTGCCGTCGGCATTCGCGTGCGGCGGGGTGATCTGCTCGCCCAGGGTCGTCACGACGGTGGTGGGCTCGTTCTTCCCGGTCCCGAGCCTGCCGGTGGCGCCGAGGACCGCGACGACGATGATCGCGATGCCCACGGCGGCGGCCACTGCGATGAGGATCGCGCGCATGCGCTTCTGATGGGCCGCCTGCGCGGCCTGGGCCTGGCGCAGGGCCTCGCGGCGGTTCGTGCCCGCCCCGCCAGCAGGAGTCTGCTTCTTGCCTGGGTTCTTCGAGGCCATGTCAACCTTCCGGCTCGGGGATTCTGGTCCGTGCACAGAGCTGGAGGGCAGTCTACCCGGCCCGGGGCCGGCAATTACTCTTGAGCGCGATGACCAGGACACCTGAGAACCACGTCCCGCCCACCGGCCACGCCCGCATCGTCGAGTCGATCACCTCGCGGTGGCCCGAGCACCGCGTCGGCCCCTCGCTGGAGCGCGTCCGGGCACTGTGCGGCCTGCTCGGCTCACCGCAGGACGCCTGCCCGGTGATCGCGGTCACCGGCACCAATGGCAAGGGCAGCACGGCCATCATGATCGACGCCGTCCTGCGCTCGATGGGCCTGCGCACCGGGTGCTTCAGCTCCCCGCACCTGCAGGACGTCACCGAGCGCATCTGCATCGACGGCGCCCCGATCGCGGCCGAGCGCTTCGACGAGGTCTGGGAGCAGATCGGCCCCATGGTCGGCATGGTCGATGCCCGGCGGATCGACGGCATCGCCATGACCTTCTTCGAGGTCATGACGGCCATGGCCTACGCGGCCTTCGCGGATGCGCCCGTCGACGCGGCGGTCGTGGAGGTCGGCATGGGCGGGCGATGGGACGCCACCAATGTGGCCGATGCCCGGGTCGCCGTCGTCGGGCCGGTCGACATGGATCACATGCAGTACCTCGGTGACACGCTCGGCGCCATCGCCGGCGAGAAGGCGGGCATCATCAAACCCGGCTCCACCGCTGTCCTGGCCGGCCAGCAGCCCGAGGCCGCAGCCGTGCTGTCCCGACACTGCGTCGAGGTCGGTGCGGCGATGGTGCGCGAGGGCCTGGACTTCGCCCTGCTCGACCGCCGGCCCGCGGTCGGGGGCCAACTGCTGCGCATCGAGAGCGCCGGCGGGCCGATCGGCGATCTCTTCCTGCCCCTGTACGGCGCCCACATGGCCCACAACGCCGCCGTGGCCACCGCCGCCGTCGAGGCGTTCTGCGGAGGCCGCGCCGTCGAGCCCGGCATCCTCGCCGGCGGCCTGGCCCGGGTCAGGGCGCCGGCCCGCCTGGAGGCCGTCCACCACGATCCGCTCGTCGTGCTCGACACGGCCCACAACCCGCACGGCGTGCGCGCTGCGCTGGCCGGCTTCCGCGAGGCCTTCGACGCCCGCCCCGCCATCGGCGTGCTCGCCATGATGGCCGACAAGCAGATCGGCACCGTACTGGGGCTGCTCGCCGACGAACTCGACCAGATCGTCGTCACCGCCGTTCACGGCAATCCGCGCGCCATGGGCGTCGAGGATCTCGCCTCGGCCGCCATCGGGGCATTCGGCCGGACCCGCGTGCACACCGCCGCTGACACGACGGGCGCGCTCAGCAGGGCCATGATGATCGCCCGGGACTCGGGGGGCGGAGCCGGCGTGCTCGTCATCGGCTCGGTCTACCTGGCCGGGGAAGTCCGCGACATCCTCGCGGACGAGGGGCCGGGACCGGTCGTCGACCCGCTCACCGTGTCGGTCGCCGGGGACCCTGACGGCCCCGGGCGGTGAGCCGGGCCATCCGGGTCGTTCGGGGGCGTGTCCGGTTGTGGATGGCCCGGAAGCAGCGGTGCCGGCCCGTTAGGGTGGAATGCCATGAGCACCGCGTACCCGCCGATGGCCTGTCCGCCGAGGCCGGCGGCCCATCAGCAGCCTTACGAGTCGGGGCTGCCCGTCCAACCCACCCGGTACCACGGGCTGTGGCGCTCGCCGCGCTGGCGGGTGTGGCGGCCGATCGTCGGCGCTCTCGTCGGCGGCGTCCTGTGGTTCGTGGCCTTGAGCGTCTTCTCCACGATCGGCGTCGGCATCGATCTCGCCGGCGGACGTTACGGCTCCTTCCAGGAGTACCTCAGGGAGGCCGCCACGGGGGGCGGCCTGACGCCGGCGATCTTCATCGCGAACAACCTGGCGCTCGCCTGCTCGATCCCGATCGTCTGGCTCGTGGCCAGGCTGCACTCCCAGCCGATCGGTTTCGTCCACTCGGTCACCGGGCGCTTCCGCTGGCGCTGGTTCGGCCACTGCCTGCTCGTGCTCCTGCCGGTCTGGGTCGTCTTCATCGCGGTCGAAACGCTCCTCGCCGGAGGCTTCGACGGCCTGGCCGTCACCGCCGACACGCCCGTGCTCATTCTCGGCGTGCTGCTCACCACGCCCATCCAGTGCGCCGGGGAGGAGTGGTTCTTCCGCGGCGGCATCAACCGGCTGGTCGCCAGCTGCTTCCCGCAGCGCACCAGGACACTGGGCATCGTCTCGGCGCTCGTCGGCGGCGCGGTCAGCTCGCTGTGCTTCATGCGGGCCCACAGCGCGCAGGACCCGTGGCTCAACATCACCTACTTCGGCTTCGCCGTCGTGGCCTGCCTCATGTGCTATCGCACCGGGGGCCTGGAGGCCTCCACGGCCATGCACATCCTCAACAACATGACGTCCATGGTCTTCGTGCCGTTCAGCGACATCAGCCGCATGTTCGACCGCTCCGAGGGCACCGGCAGCCCGGCGAGCCTTCTGCAGCTGGTCGTCCTCGCCATCGCCGCAGCGCTCACCTGCTGGCGCGCCAGGGCCAGGGGACTCGCCACGACCAGCGAGCCGGAGCCCGTCCCGGCCCCCCTGCCGCCGGCCGGCCACTGGCAGCGGACCTGCTACGCACCCGGCCCGGTCCCGGTCGGCGGCGACCCGGCCGCGCCCGGTCCCCACGGCGTGCCGATGCCTTATCGGCAGCCGGTGCCGTACCAGCCCTGGGGCGGATCGCCGGCGAGCGCGCAGGACGCCGTGGCGCCAGGCGCCGAACCGGGCGATGACGTCCTGGCATCGTGGCAGCCGCCCGTCGGCCGGCCGCGGATCATGGATGGGGACGGGGAACCGCCCGCTGCGGAGCGGCCCGTCCCGCGGCAGGAGGAGTGAATGATCGAGTGGTCGCGCCCCGAGCCGGCCGGACTCTTCGACCGGCTGAGCCCGCTGCTGGCCCAGGTCTCGACGCCGGTGCAGTACGTGGGCGGCGAGATCAACTCGCAGCTGCGCGAATGGGGCGACTCGCAGGTGCACTGGGTGCTCATGTACCCCGATGCCTACGGCGTCGGCCAGCCCAACCAGGGGCTCGCCATCCTCTACGAGGTCATCAACGAGCTCGGCTGGGCGAGCGCCGAGCGCAGCTTCAGCGTCTGGCCCGATCTCGAGGCTCTCATGCGCGCCCGCGGCCTGCCGCAGTTCACACTCGAGAGTCACCGCCCCGTCAGGGCCTACGACGTGCTCGGCATCAGTCTGAGCACCGAGCTCGGCTACACCAACCTGCTCAACGCCCTCGACCTGGCGGTCATCCCGATCCACAGCGACGAGCGCACCATGGACGACCCGCTCGTGCTGGTCGGCGGACACTGCGCGTTCAACCCCGAGCCCATCGCGGGCTTCGTCGACGTCGTCGTCCTGGGCGACGGCGAGGAGGCGGTCATCGAGCTGTCGCGCATCGTCCGCGAGTGGCGTCTGGCCGGCTGCCCCGGCGGGCGCGACGGGGTCCTCGGGACCCTGGCGGCCACCGGGAGCTTCTACGTGCCGCGCTTCTACGACGTCGACTACGGCTCCGACGGCGCCATCGTGCGCATCAGCCCCAACAGGGACGACGTCCCCGCCTCGGTCCAGCGCTGGGTGCTCACCGACCTGGACGCCTGGCCCTACCCGAAGTCGCCGATCGTCCCGCTCGCCGAGACCGTGCACGAGCGCTACTCGGCCGAGATCTTCCGCGGCTGCACCCGCGGCTGCCGCTTCTGCCAGGCCGGCATGATCACCCGCCCCGTGCGCGAGCGCTCGCTCGCCACCATCGGCACCATGGTCGACCACGGTCTGCGCTCCACCGGCCTGGAGGAGGTCGGCCTGCTCAGCCTGTCGAGCGCCGACCATACCGAGATCGACGAGATCACCCACCAGCTGGCCGACCGGTACCAGGGCGGCAATGTCTCACTGTCGATCCCCAGCACCCGCGTCGACGCCTTCAACGTCGACCTGGCCCGCGAGCTGGCCCGCAACGGACGCCGCCCGGGCCTGACGATCGCCCCCGAGGCCGGTTCGGAGCGCCTGCGCGCCGTCATCAACAAGAACGTCAGCGAGGACGACCTCATCACGACCGTCTCCGCCGCATTCAGCCAGGGCTGGCGCTCGGTGAAGATGTACTTCATGTGCGGCCTGCCCACCGAGACCGACGAGGACGTGCTGGCCATCGCCCGCCTCGCCCACCGCGTCGTCGAGACCGGCCGGGAGATCACCGGCAGGCGGGACGTCTCGTGCACCGTCTCGATCGGCGGTTTCGTGCCCAAGGCGCACACCCCGTTCCAGTGGGCCGTCCAGGCCGACGCCGAGCTCATCGACCACCGCATCGGCGTACTGCGCGATGCCGTGCGCTCGGACCACGGCTTCGACCGGGCCATCACGGTTCGCTGGACCGGCGGCGAGCCCGGCCAGATCGAGGGCCTGCTGGCCCGCGGCGACCGCCGGGTGGGACGCGTCATCGAGGCCGTCTGGCTCGACGGCGGGCGTTTCGACGGCTGGCGGGAACATTTCGACTACCAGCGGTGGGTCGACTGCGCGGCGATCGAGCTGGAACCCCTGGGCGTCGACCTGGCCTGGTACACCACCCGCCGGCGCACCGAACCCGAGGTGCTGCCCTGGGACCACCTCGACTCCGGCCTGGACCGCACCTGGCTGTGGCAGGAGTACGTCGCCGGGTGCGCCGCGCGGCAGCTCGCCGACTGCCGCTGGGACGACTGCAAGGACTGCGGCGTCTGCCCGCACTTCGGTGTCGGCATCGAAATGGGTCCTTCCGGCAGGTCCCTGCTCCCCCTGGCGCCCCTGCCGCCGCGGCGGGCCGGGACCGGCGCGGACGCCTGACCCGACCCCGGAGCCCGGGGCGCGGTGTCCGGAATCGCCCGCGGGCGCCGGTACGGTCCACGCACCCCGCCCGCCGGGCCTACCATACGTGCGTGTCCCGTCGAGAACCGCCGCGCCAGCCGCCGCCCGTGCAACGCCTGCGTCTGAGCTACTCCAAGCTCGGTGCGGCCAGGTTCGCCTCCCACCGCGACTTCTCCAGGGCCTTCGGGCGTGCGCTGCGCCGTGCCGGCATCCCGATGGCCTACTCCTCGGGCTTCTCGCCCCACCCGCGCATCAGCTACGCCAATTCGGCGCCCACCTCGGCCGCCTCGTACGCCGAGTACGCCGACATCGCCGTCCTCGAGGCGCTCGATCCCGACCAGGTGCGCGGGGACCTCAATGCCGCCCTGCCGATCGGTTTCCGCGTGCTGCGCATCGTCGAGAAGCGCCGCCCCTCGTTGTCCGACGTGCTGCAGGCCTCCGACTGGGCGATCGACGTCGGCGTCGTTGACGAGCAGGACCTCGGACGGGCGGTCCGCGATCTGCTGGCCGCCGGATCCGTCGAGGTCAGCCGTATCACCCGCAAGGGCGAACGCGTCTTCGATGCGCGCCCGGCCATCAGCTCTGCACGGGTGGACGACGAGGGCCGGGTGCAGGTGCGCGTGACCCACGGCGCCCCGCTCGTGCGCCCCGATGACGTGCTGCAAGCGCTGCGTCGGCTGCACCCCGGGCTGGGCGGGGACCACCCCGGCCTGTTCACCCGCCTGCGCCAGGGCCCGCTGCTGCCCGACGGATCGATCGGCGACCCGCTCGACGTGCCCGACCCGACGATCCCGGGGTTTCCCGGCGGGCCGCAGGACCACGAATGAACGACGGCGCCCGCGAGCGCGCCGCCCCACTCGGCAATTGGCGCATGTGTCATACTTGGTTCCAGGTAAGGGCCGCCAAGCGCCTGTGCCCGCGGGCCGCTGGATGCATCCTCACCGCGACGCGAGAGCCGACCGCGGGGGATCCCGGTAGCAGCGGGAGCCGCCAGCTTTTGTCGCACGTGATGCGACTGACGTGCACCTGTCCAGGTGCAAGAGGAGCACTCCATGCTCGATGACGCGACATCTGAAGCATCCGAGACCGCTGATGACGACCTGCCGTGCCCCCCGCGCGGTCGCCGTGCCAGGACCCGCCCGGCCGGTCCGCCCCAGGCCGATCCCATCGTGGCCCCCGAGTCCGAGGAGCCGCACCCGGAGACCGCCGGGGCCGTGACCGGCGAGGCCGGGGAGCCCCCTGCCGGGCAGTCCGGGTCCGAGCAGTCCGACCCGGTCGCCGCCGCCATCGCCGCCGTGATGAACGAGGTCGCCGCCGAGCGCGCGGCCGAGCAGGCCGGACTCGAGGGTCTTCCCGAGCCCGCCGAGAAGCCCGTCCGCCGCCGCAGGCCCGCGCCCGGCGACGGGGAGGACGGGGGGTCCGCGGCCGGGCAGGTCGACGCGCTGCTGAGCGAGGCGGAGCGGGCGGCGGTCGGCAAGGGCCGCGGCGATACCAGGGGCGCCGACGAGGAGGATCTCGACAAGCAGGCCGTTCTCGACTCCCTGACGGCTGCGATCGCCGGCGGCGAGGCGCCCGCCGAGGTTCCCGGCGGACCGGCCGAGGAGAACGGTCTGCCCGCCGCCGAGGAACGGGACGGGTCGGCCCGGGGCGGGGACGACGGCGCCGAGGCCGAGCCGGCCACACACCGCCGTCGTCGTCGCGGCGGTCGTCGTCGCCATCGCGGCTCCGAGCCCGGCGAGAACGAGGACGGCGTCGAGAGCGAGTCCCCCGAACCCGGGGGGAAGCCCGGCGAGGATGAGTCCGGGGGCTCCGAGCGCGGGGAGGGCGGCCAGGGCCAGAACCGTCGCCGTCGTCGCCGCCGCCGCCGAGGAGAGGACGTCGGCGGTTCCGACGACGACCCCAGCGATGTCGTCGTGCGCGTGCGGGAGCCCCGCCACAGCGCCGTCGACGAGGTCACCGGCATCGAGGGCTCCACCCGCCTGGAGGCCAAGCGCCAGCGCCGCAAGGAGGGCCGGGCCGCGGGACGGCGCCGCGCCCCGATCCTGTCCGAGGCCGAGTTCCTGGCCCGCCGCGAGTCCGTCAACCGCAAGATGATCATCCGTCAGCGCGAGGAGTACACGCAGCTGGCCGTGCTCGAGGACGACGTCCTTGTCGAGCACTACGTCGACCGCAAGGCCTCGACCTCGCTGATCGGCAACATCTACCTGGGCAAGGTGCAGAACGTCCTGCCCAGCATGGAGGCCGCCTTCATCGACATCGGTCGCGGCCGCAACGCCGTGCTCTACGCCGGCGAGGTCAACTGGGACGCCGCGCCCGACAAGAACGCCCCGCACGCGATCGAGACCGCGCTCGAACCCGGTCAGACCGTGCTCGTCCAGGTCAGCAAGGACCCGATCGGCGCCAAGGGCGCCCGCCTGACCGCACACATCTCGCTGCCCGGTCGTTACGTCGTCTACTCCCCGGACGGTCATCTGTCCGGCATCAGCCGCAAACTGCCCGACACCGAGCGCCGCCGGCTGAAGGAGATCATCAACGAAGTGGTGGACGAGTCCAGCTCGGTCATCGTCCGCACCGCGGCCGAGGGCGTCTCCGCCGACGACCTGCGCCACGACGTCGACCGGCTCAAAGCCCAGTGGGGGGTCATCGAGAGGAAGGTCGCCACGGGCAATGCGCCCCAGCAGCTCTACGCCGAACCCGACCTGACCCTGCGCATCGTGCGCGACCTGTTCACCGAGGACTTCTCCGAGCTGGTCATCGCCGGTGACGGCGGGCCCTCCGACGCCTTCGACACGATCGACGCCTATGTCGAGCACGTGGCTCCGAGTCTGCGCGACCGCCTGCAGCGCTGGAACGACGAGCAGGGCGATCCCTTCACCACGTACCGCGTCGACGAGCAGATCTCCAAGGCCCTTGAGCGCAAGGTCTTCCTGCCCTCCGGCGGCTCGCTGGTCATCGACCGCACCGAGGCCATGACGGTCATCGACGTCAACACCGGCAAGTTCACCGGCTCGGGCGGCAACCTCGAGGAGACCGTCACCAAGAACAACCTGGAGGCGGCCGAGGAGATCGTCCGCCAGTTGCGTCTGCGTGATCTGGGCGGCATCGTCGTGGTCGACTTCATCGACATGGTGCTGCCGGCCAACCGGGAGCTGCTGCTGCGCCGCCTGGTCGAGTGCCTGGAGCGCGACCGCACCCGTCACCAGGTGAGCGAGGTCACCAGCCTGGGTCTGGTCCAGATGACGCGCAAGCGCATCGGCACCGGCCTGGCCGAGGCCTTCACCGTCGAGTGCGACGCGTGCGGCGGCCGCGGCTACATCCGCCACGACGAGCCCGTCGCCAGCCAGGCCCCGGCCGACGGCGGCGAGCGCCACCGCCGCGGTCGCCGCGGCGGCAGAAGGAAGGGCTCCTGAACCGACTCCACCGGCCAGTGGGTCCTGGATCCTGGAGTTGGGCCCGGGGCCGTCGCGCGCCCCCGCGAACACCGTCCCTGCCTCAGCGTGCGCATGTCCGCGGCGTCTGCTGGGGAGCGCGGCATTCGCTGGAGGCGTCCGGGTGCGCCGGAGACCGAGGGTCCCGGGGATGTGCTCCGGTTCAGGCGACCATGCCGGCCGCCAGCGTGTTGCCGGCCTGGGGGTGGATGAGGATGAACGAGCCCGTTGCCCGCGAGTCCGCGTAGCGGTCGGGGCAGATCGGCTCGGCCAGCCTCAGACCGACCCGTCCGATGTCGTTGAGGGCCAGCTCGTCGGCCGGCTCCTCGCCGAGCGTGGTCAGGTCCAGGCGTCCGCCGATGGCGGTGACGATGCCGGTGACGGTCCTGGTCGTGTGCTTGACCAGCAGGCGGTCCCCGACGTGCAGCGCCCGGTCGCCCAGCCAGCACACCGTCGCATCGAGGGACGTGACGGGCTCGGGCTTCTGGCCCGATGCGATGAGCTCCCCGCGCGCGACGTCGATGTCATCGGCCAGCCGCAGCGCCACCGATTGCCGGACCTCGGCCCGTTCGGCGCTCCCGCCCCCCGGCAGGTCGATGCCGACGATGCTCGTCCGGTGCCCGCCGGGCAGGACGAGCACCTCGTCACCGACGTCGAAGGAGCCCCTCTCCACGCGGCCCGCGTAGCTGCGGTAGTCGCGGAGCTCCCCGCCCGCGCCGGACTGGGGGCGCAGGACGTACTGCACCGGGAGACGCCCGGGGCCGCCCTCCTGGGGCCGGCCGACGGGCACCTCCTCGAGGTACTCCATCAGGTCGGGCCCCCGGTACCAGGGGGTGCGCCCGGAGCGCTCGGCCACGTTGTCCCCGAGCAATGCGCTGACGGGGATGACGGTCAGATCGGTGATGCCCAGTCCGGCGCCCAGCTCGCGGACCTGCCCGGCGACCCCCTCGATGGTGCCCCGGTCGAAGTCGACCAGGTCGATCTTGTTGATGGCCACCACGACATGGGGCACGCGCAGCAAGGCGGCGACGGCCAGATGACGGCGGGTCTGCCCCAGGACGCCATGGCGCACGTCCACCAGGGCGACGATGACCTGGGCGGTCGAGGCGCCGGTGACCGTATTGCGCGTGTACTGCACGTGGCCGGGGCAGTCGGCCAGGATGAACGAGCGCTTCGGCGTGGCGAAGTACCGGTAGGCGACGTCGATGGTGATGCCCTGCTCGCGCTCCGCGCGCAGCCCGTCGGTGAGCAGCGCGAGATCGGTCTGGTCCAGGCCCCGCTCGGCGGAGGCCCGCTCCACGGCCGAGTACTGGTTGATCATGATGTTCTTCGTGTCGTAGAGCAGCCGGCCCACGAGAGTGGACTTGCCGTCGTCGACGCTGCCCGCGGTCGCGAGGCGCAGCAGCTCGCCCATCAGAAGTACCCCTCCTTCTTGCGATCCTCCATGGCCGCCTCGGTGAGCCTGTCGTCGGCGCGGGTCGCCCCGCGCTCGGTCACCCTCGTGGCCGCCACCTCGGCGAGCACCGCCGCGGCGTCGGCGGCCGTCGACTCGACGGCGCCGGTGCAGGACATGTCGCCCACGGTGCGGTAGCGCACCACTCTCGTGACGACCTGCTCGTCGTCGCGCGGCGGGGTGATGGGGCTGAGCGGCATCCACATGCCGTTGCGCGAGAAGACCCGGCGCTCGTGGGCGAAGTACAGGCTGGGAAGCTCGATGCCCTCGCGCACGATGTAGCTCCACACGTCCAGCTCGGTCCAGTCCGACAGCGGGAAGACCCGGACGTGCTCGCCGGGCAGATGCCGCGTGTTGTACAGGCCCCACAGCTCGGGGCGCTGGTTGCGCGGATTCCACTGGCCGAAGGCATCGCGCAACGAGACGATCCGCTCCTTGGCCCGTGCTTTCTCCTCGTCGCGCCTGCCCCCGCCGTAGACCGCGTCGAAGCCGCCGGCCGCGATGGCGTGCAGCAGCGGCTGGGTCTGCAGCGGATTGCGCGTCCCGTCGGGGCGCTCCATCAGACGGCCGTCGTCGATCCAGTCCTGGACCTTCTCGACGGCCAACCGCAGGCCGTAGCGGGCCGCGATGCCGTCGCGGTATGCGAGCACCTCGGGGAAATTGTGCCCGGTGTCCACGTGCAGCAGGCCCAACGGCAGCCGGGCGGGCCAGAAGGCCTTGCGCGCGATGTGCAGCATGACGGCCGAGTCCTTGCCGCCGGAGAACAGCAGGACGGGCCGCTCGGCCTCGGCCGTGGCCTCCCGGACGATGTGGACCGACTCGTTCTCGAGCGCGTCCAGGTGATCGTCCCCGGTGCTGCCCGGAGTCCTCGTCGGCGCAGTCGGTGCAGTGGTGGTCATAGGTGGATCCCGCATTCTGTCTTGGTCAGGCCGGCCCAGCGGCCGGACCTGGGGTCCTGCCCGGGGGCGACCTTGCGCGTGCAGGTCGCGCACCCGATGGATGGATAACCCTGCCCGAGCAGGGGATTGACCGGCACGCCGTGAGCGCCGACGTACTCGAAGAGCTCATCGGCGCCCCATGCCGCGATGGGATTGAGCTTGACCATCTTGTGGCTCTTGTCCCATTCGACGAGCCCGGCACGGGTGCGCAGGTCGTTGTCCTCGCGGCGGATGCCGGTGACCCAGGCCTCGTACCCGGCCAGCGCCCGGCCGAGCGGGATCACCTTGCGCAACCGGCAGCAGGTGTTGGGGTCCCGTTCGTACAGTCGGGGACCGTACTGCGCGTCCTGCTCGGCCACGCTCTGATCGGGCCGCAGCTCGATCAGGTTGATCTCCTGGAAGACCGGCAGGTCGATCCGCAGGTCCTCGGTCTCGCGGAAGTGGTAGCCGGTCTCGAGGAAGAGCACGTCGACCCCCGGCAGGGCCCTGGCGGCCAGATCGGAGACCACCGTGTCGGCTGCCATCGAGCAGGCGACCGCCAGGGAGCGCCCGAAGGTCCGCGCCGCCCAGGCCAGCAGTTCCTCGGCGCTGTCCCGAGCGTGCTCGCGCGCCGCCTGGTCGGCGATGGCGTGCAGCTCGTCCTCGGTTCGTATTCGTGTCATTGCGGAATTCCTTCGTTGATGTTTCGGGCCGTGGCGCGAGTACGACATCGCACCACGAGGCCTCTGCCGTGCCGCCGGCTCACGAGATCTCCTCCAGGGGGCGCCCGCCGGTGCGTCGTCCCGCCGCGGCGACGATGGCCGCCGCGGGGAGCAGGCCGACGGCGATGGTGGAGAAGACGCCGGCGAAACCGGCCGAGGCGAACAGGCCGGGCACGAGGGGCTGGACTGCGGCGACCATGGAGCGCCCGACCGCGTTGTGCACGCCGTCGGCGCTGTTGCGCAGTCCCGTCGGGTAGTTCTCGGTGGCGTAGGTGTAGCTGATGAAACCGACCGCCATGCCGCTGGCCGTGAGCAGGAAACCGACCAGGATGAGGGCCCAGTGCCCCCGGAGGTGGCCGAAGGCGAGCGCGAGCGCGGACTCGGCGAGCAGCAGCGCGACGATGGACCACTTGCGTCCGCCCAAGTCGGACAGGCGCGACGAGACCCAGCAGCCGAAGGGCACTCCGGTCTGCATGCAGAAGGTGGCGACCAGCGCCAACCGCATGCCCATGCCCTGGGCGTCCAGCAGCGTCGTGATCCACGTGCGCACGATGAAGCTCGCCGGGGTCTCCAGGGCGAACAGGACGAGCAGTACGACAGTGGGGGTCAGGTTGGCGCGGGACAGGAGCGCCCGCGGGCGGGCCAGTGCCCCGGGCGGCTTCCGCACGTGCGCAGCAGCCCGGGAGAGGTCGACGTCGTAGCCGGTCAGGGCGCGCACCGTTCGCTCGGCCTCGGGCAGGCGTCCCTGGGCGACCAGCCAGCGCGGCGACTCCGGGAGCGATCTCCAGGCCAGGGCCAGGGGGATGATCCCGAGCCCGCCGATGAAGAGCAGGGCCCGCCAGGCGTGCGAGCCGAGGGGAATGATGAGGTTCGCGGCGATGCCGATGACCGGGACGGCGCAGTAGCCGGCCGCCGCCACCCTGCCCTGCCAACGCCCGCGGGACTCCCCGGGGGAGAGTTCTGCCAGGTAGGTGTGGGAGCAGACCATCATCGCGAACAGGCCCACTCCGGTGACCGCCCGGGCCACGGCGAACAGGGCCGGGCTCGTGGCGAGGCCGTTGATGAGCGAGCAGGCGCTGAACAGCGCCATGCCGTACATGAAGACCTTGCGGCGCCCGAAGCGGTCCGAGCAGAATCCGCCCAGCAGACCGCCTACGGTCATGCCGACGAAGTAGGCGCTGTTGATTCGGGCGATCTGTCCCAGATCCAGCCCCCAGGAGCCGCGCAGGGCGGGTGCGATGTATCCGAAATTCCAGTTGTCGAGCTGGTCGAAGAAATAGGCGATCATCACCAGGATGAATACGCGCCGGTGGGCGGTCCGCACGGGCAGGCCGTCGAAGTAGTTGTTGATCAACCGGGGCGCGGCCTGCTCCGACGGGGCGGAACCGGCGGACCGGTGATGCTGGGCGAGGATGGTCATGGCTGTCCAGAAGAATGCGCGGCAGCTGCTCGCCGGCCGGAATGCGGCACGAGAACCACCGAGGGGCACGACCGGGCGCAGAGGCCCGGTCGTGCGGGGGAGGAGCCAAGAGGGGCCGAGTCCCTCAGGCGTGTGTGATGGTGCGCGTCGGGGCGATGAGGGCCGTAATCAACAGGACGCGGTGATGACCAGCATCAGATCGATGTGCTGGCGGCAGAAGAGCACGGCACCGATGACGTCGCCGCCGTCGAGAACGCTCATCTGGATTCATCCTCTGGATAGGATTCATCCCCTGGACAGGGGGCCCGCGATGCGGACTTCTCGATGGTAGGCGGAGGCGTGTCGATGAGTCAACTTGATCGCGCCGGGGGATCCCCCGACATGTCGACCGGCGCACCGTTTGACCGTGCCCGGGGTCGGCGGTAACCTGGTTCCTCGGCGCCCTGGCCCGGCTATTCCCGATCGTCGGCCGGGACGGGGTCATCGGGACCCCGATGGAGAAGGGCTGCGCCGCCCGCGGGGGACGGCGCGATACAGGAAGTGGAGTGGGTCAGGGTGTACGCGATCGTGCGCAGTGGCGGCCACCAGCACAAGGTGGCGGTGGGCGACGTCGTCGAGATCGACAAGGTCGCCGGAGGGGTGGGCGAGAGCGTCGAGCTCCAACCCCTGCTCGTGGTGGACGGCGGGACCGTCACCTGCGACGCGAAGTCTCTCGGCAAGGTGAGCGTCACCGCCGAGGTCCTCGGCGACTCCAGGGGCCCCAAGCTCCACGTCCTCCATTACAAGAACAAGACCGGTTACAGGCGCCATCAGGGTCATCGTCAGCGCTACACCCGGGTCAAGGTCACCGGAATCAACGCTTGAGGAGACAGACATGGCACACAAGAAGGCTGGTTCCAGCTCCCGCAACGGCCGTGACTCCAATGCTCAGCGCCTCGGCGTGAAGCGCTTCGGCGGACAACTCGTCAACGCCGGGGAGATCATCGTGCGCCAGCGCGGCACCCATTTCCATCCCGGTGAGGGCGTCGGCCGCGGCGGCGACGACACGCTGTTCGCCTTGGTCCCCGGCGCCGTCCGGTTCGGTACCCGCCGCGGCCGTCGTGTCGTCAACGTCGAACCGGCGGAGGCCACCGCCTGAGCCCTGCAAGACCACCTGCCATCTGCGGGCCGGCCCCTGGAGGGGCCGGCCCGCACGCTGTCCCGCGACCCGTTCCGGCAGGGCGGCATCCAGTGGCGGGCCGGGCCCGCACGGGCGCACCGGATCCGAATGGATCGGATCGAAATAGACTGGCTCTCACCCAGCCACTACAGGAGCGTCGCCATGGCAATCCCCTCGTTCGTCGACCGAGTCAGGCTGCTCGTCCGCGGCGGCGATGGCGGCAACGGCTGCGCCTCGGTGCACCGCGCGAAGTTCAAACCGCTCGGCGGGCCGGACGGCGGCAACGGCGGGCGCGGCGGCTCGGTCATCGTCCGCGTCGACCCGCAGGTCGATTCCCTGGTCGATTACCACCGCCAGTCCCAGCTCAGGGCCGCCAACGGCCAGCACGGGATGGGGGGGCATCGCGCCGGTTCCAACGGCGAGGACGTCATCCTCCCGGTTCCCGCCGGCACCGTCGTCTCCGACGCCGACACCGATGAGGTCCTGGCCGACCTGACCGGCGAGCTGTCCGAGTGCGTGGTCGCCGAGGGGGGGCGGGGCGGTCTGGGCAACGAGGCGCTGGCCTCCAGGACGCGCAAGGCCCCCGGTTTCGCCCTGTTGGGCGAGGAGGGCGGGCGGCGCACCATCCAGCTCGAGCTCAAGGTCATCGCCGACGTCGGCCTGGTGGGCTTCCCATCCGCCGGGAAGTCCAGCCTCATCGGCGCGATCAGCTCCGCGAAACCGCGCGTCGCCGACTACCCCTTCACGACGCTCGTGCCGAATCTCGGCGTCGTGAGGGCCGGCGGGCACACCTACACGGTGGCCGATGTGCCCGGCCTCATCCCGGGCGCCAGCCGGGGCAGGGGCTTGGGGCACGGGTTCCTGCGCCACATCGAACGCTGCCAGGCGATCGTCCACGTCATCGACGCGGCCACCTACGAATCAGGTCGGGATCCGCTGAGCGACCTGGACGCCATCGAGGCCGAACTCGGGGCCCATGGAGGTCTGGAGGGCCGGCCGCGCATTGTCGCCATCAACAAGATCGACGTGCCCGATGGCAGGGTCATCGCCGACATGGCCGGACCTGAGCTGGAGGCCCGCGGACTGCGCGTCATCGAGACCTCCGTCATGACCGGGCAGGGGTTGCAGGAGCTCGTCTTCACGATGAGCGAGCTCGTCCAGAAGCGCCGGGCCGAGCGTCCTCCGACCCCGGCGCCGCGCGTCGTCGTCCGCCCGAAGGCCGTCGACGAGGCGGCCGATTTCACCATCAAGCGCCAGGGCGACGGCGAAGGCGGCTTCGTCTGGCGCGTGCGCGGCTCCAAGCCGGAGCGCTGGGTGCGCCAGACCGACTTCGGGAACGACGAGGCCGTCGGCTATCTCGCCGACCGCCTCAACCGTCTCGGCGTCGAGGACGGGCTCCTCGAGGCGGGCGCCCAGCCGCACGACGCCGTCGCGATCGGCTCGGGGGAGCGCCCCGTCGTCTTCGACTTCGCCCCGCAGATCGAAGCGGGCGCCGAGATCCTCTCGCGCCGCGGGGAGGACCAGCGTCTGACCCGGACCCGCGGCGCCGTCCGCCGCCGCCGCGAGCGCGACGCCGCCTACCGGGCCGAGCGCGAGGCCCTCATGGGTGACGATCGCGGGGCCGACTGGCGTCAGGTGCGCAGCGCCCGGCTCGGCGAGATCCGAGCCGTCTCCGCCCACGACGACGGCGCCGAGCCCGAGCGGGCCGGGGGCGATCCGCACTGCGGCATCCAGGCCCGGACCGGGATGGACGATGAATGACTGAGCAGGACACCCGGGACGCCTGCGCTGCCGGGGAGGAGGCGGCGCTGCGCGGGATCATCGCCGGCGCGCACCGGGTCGTGGTCAAGGTCGGTTCCTCGTCGATCTCCAGTGCCGCGAACGGCATGGACACGATGCGCCTGGCCGGGCTGGTCAAGGCGCTGGCCGACGCCCACGACGCCGGCCGTGACGTCGTCCTGGTCAGCTCCGGCGCCATCGCAGCGGGCATGAGCCCACTCGGGCTGGCCGGGCGCCCGCGCGACCTGGCCCACCAGCAGGCGGCTGCGGCCGTCGGCCAGGGTCTGCTCATGGAGCGCTACGCCGAGCTCTTCGCGGCGCGCGGGCTGCTCGCCGGCCAGCTGCTGCTCACCGCCGATGACATGACCCGCCAGTCCAGCTACCGCAACGCCTCGCGCACGCTGGGCACGTTGTTGCGCATGGGAGCAGTACCGATCGTCAACGAGAACGACACCGTCGCCACCCATGAGATCAGCCTCGGCGACAACGACCGCCTGGCGGCGCTCGTCGCCCAGGTCGTGCGGGCCAACGCTCTGATCCTGCTCTCGGACGTCAGCGGTCTCTACACGGGCCACCCCGACGAGCCGGACTCCGAGCGCATCGACTTCGTCGGCGACATCGACGAGCTGACGGTCGACACCCGCCGCGCCGGTACCGCCGGCGTCGGCACCGGAGGCATGACCACCAAGGTGCAGGCCGCCCAGATCGCCACGGGCTCCGGCATCCCGGTGCTCCTCACCGGCGCCTCCCGGGCCGAACAGGCGCTCGCCGGCGTGACCGGCACCGTCTTCGCGCCGGTCGACCACATGCGTCCGCGTCGTCTCATGTGGCTGGCCTACGCCTCGCAGAGCCGCGGCCGCCTCATGCTCGACGCCGGTGCCGTCCGCGCGCTGACGATGCGCAAGGCGTCCCTGCTCGCGGCCGGCATCACCGGGGTGAGCGGCCGCTTCCTGGCCGGTGACCCGGTGGAGCTCGTCGGGCCCGACGGTGCGGTCGTCGCACGCGGCCTGGTCAACTTCTCCAGCGAGGAACTGCCCGGGATGCTCGGGCGCAACTCGGCCGAGTTGGCCTCAGAACTGGGCGTCGGCTACGAGCGCGAGGTCGTGCACCGCGACATGCTCGTCCTCATGCACCGCGGTGACTGAGCGCGGGCGGCGAGCCGGGTCGCCGGCCCGCTACTGTTGAGGCGTGCAGATCAGTGAACTGGCCGGGCGCGCGAGGACCGCCTCCCGCGTACTGGCCGCAGCGAATCGTGAGCGCAAGGACGCGGCGCTGGCGGCCATGGCCGATGCGCTCGAGTCAGAGGCGACCGGCGTCCTGAACGCCAACGCGGCCGACGTCGAGACCGCCCGCGCGAGGGGCACCGGTGAGGCCCTTCTCGATCGCCTCACCCTGACCCCTGCGCGCCTGGCCGGCATGGCAGGAGGGCTGCGCGACCTGGCGCCGCTTCCCGACCCGATCGGCGAGACGGTCCGCGGCTGGAATCTGCCGAACGGCGTGCACGTCGACCAGGTGCGCGTGCCCTTCGGGGTCGTCGGCATGATCTACGAGGCGCGCCCCAACGTCACCGCCGACGCCGCCGGCATCTGCCTGAAGTCCGGCAATGCCAGCCTGCTGCGCGGCTCGGCGAGCTGCCTGGGCACGAACCGGGTCGTCGTGCGGGCCCTGCGCGAGGGCCTTGCGGCCGCCGGGCTGCCGGCCGACTGCGTCAACCTCGTCGAGGGCGGCCACGAGGTCACCGGCGAGATGATACGAGCCCGCGGACTCGTCGACCTGCTCGTCCCGCGCGGGGGAGCGGGCCTGATCCGCACCGTCGTCGAGGATGCCACCGTGCCGGTCATCGAGACGGGCACCGGCAACTGCCATCTGTTCGTCGACGCCTCGGCCGACCAGGACATGGCCATCTCGATCATGCTCAACGCCAAGACTCAGCGGCCCAGCGTCTGCAATGCGCTCGAGACGCTGCTCGTGCACCGCCAGATCGCCGGCGAGTTCCTGCCCAGGGCGCTGGACGCCCTCGCCGCGGCGGGCGTCACCGTCCACGGGGACGGGACGAGCCGTTCTATCGACCCCCGGATCGTGCCGGCCGGCGAGCACGAGTACGAGGCGGAGTACCTCAGCCTGGACCTGGCCTGCGCCGTCGTCGACGACATCGGCGCGGCCCTGGCCCACATCCGTCGATACGGCACCGGTCACTCCGAGACGATCATCACCTCGGACGCCGCCAGCTGGCGACGCTTCGCCACCGAGGTGGATGCCGCGGTCGTGCTGGTCAACGCCTCGAGTCGCTTCACCGACGGCGGCCAGTTCGGTTTCGGTGCCGAGATCGGCATCTCCACCCAGAAGCTGCATGCCCGCGGCCCGATGGGCCTGAGCGAGATGACCACCACCAAGTACCTCCTGACCGGCACCGGGCAGACGCGCGCCTAGTGCAGGACGATGCGAGTTAGGCTGGGCCCCATGTCGCGGAAGCGTTCGGAGGGCCGACGATGACAGCTGAGCCGGCGGCTGCCGGTGACGAGCAGGAGAGCAGTCTGGGGCTGCCGCGCACGAGCATGGTCCGCCCCTACCGCCTGGGCATCATGGGCGGCACGTTCGACCCCATTCACCATGGCCACCTCGTGGCCGCCAGCGAGGTCGCGGCTCGCTTCGGGCTGGACGAGGTCGTCTTCGTCCCCACCGGCGTGCCGTGGCAGAAGGCGGGCCGGCGCGTCTCCAAGAGCGAGGACCGCTATCTCATGACGGTGGTGGCCACCGCCTCCAATCCGCAGTTCACGGTCAGCCGCGTGGATATCGACCGTCCCGGCAACACCTACACGGTCGACACCATCAAGGACATCCGTGCCGAACGCGGGGGCAACCTGGGGATCTTCTTCATCACCGGCGCGGACGCCCTGCGCTCGATCCTCACCTGGCGGGGCAGCGATGAACTCTTCGGCCTGGCGCACTTCGTCGGCGTATCCCGGCCCGGTGTCGACCTGGCCAGGAATGACGTCAGCCATCTGCCCTCCGACAAGGTCACTCTGCTCGAAGTGCCGGCCCTGGCCATCTCGTCCACCGAGTGCCGCAATCGCGTCGCCTCGGGACTGCCGCTGTGGTATCTGGTGCCCGACGGCGTCGTCCAGTACGTCGCCAAGCGCGGGCTGTACACCGGCGCCAACGAGTCCGAGGTGCTCGTCCTCGACGACGCGCCGCGGCCCGCGCGACCTACCGGGGCGGCCCCGGGGAAGGAGACAGATGAGCGCCACTGAACGCGCACTCCGGATCACCCGGGCTGCGGCGGCGGCCGCGCAGGACAAGCTCGCCGAGAACGTCGAGGCCTTCGACGTCAGCGAGCAGCTGGCCATCGCCGATGTCTTCCTGATCCTGTCCGGGCGCACCGAGCGTCAGGTCGGCGCCATCGTCGATGCCGTCGAGGACCGTCTCCTCGAACTGCGCGAGCGCCCGCTGCGCCGCGAGGGCTACGGGACGAACCGCTGGGTACTGCTCGACTACGGTGACCTCGTCGTGCACGCCATGCATGCAGATGATCGTGCCGCCTACGGGCTGGAGCGCCTGTGGCGCGACTGCCCGGCCATCGGACTCGAGGCCGTTCCCGATGATGCCGTCCCGGCGTCCGGGGACGACAAGTGACCGGTCCCGGCGCCCGCCTCGCGCTGTGACGGCACGGGCAGGCCGGCTGGGCCGTCCTCAAGCGCTTCCAGGGCAGTGCGATGTGCCTCTCAGCGAGGTCAGGCCGGGGAGGCTCGGGCAGCAGCGGCGGCCCGGCGCACCGCGGGGCCGGGACCCGATGCGGTCCTCGATCCGCCTCCGGTCATGGGCGACCCCGGTCCCGGTGATCTCCCGCGATGCTACGCGGGGGAGGACGTGTCCGCAGGAGCGGGTTGCGTCTGAGAGGGCGACGCGAGGACCACGGAGCCGGCCTCGGAGGACCCCGCGGAATCCTCCGGTTCCCCGGTGCCGGCCATCGATGGGGTCGCGGTCCCGTCCGGGATCGTGGATTCTGCAGAGGCGGCCGCCTCGTCGACGGGTGGGATCGTGCCCTCGATGGTCTGCGCGGTACTCGGGTCGCCGTCAGCGGCCTCGTCGTCCGTGGTGTCCGGGACGGTCCCGGAGCCCCCGCTGGTACCGGCCGATGCGGGATCGTCCGTTCTCGATCCGGAAGGGGCGTCGGAGGTGTTCGTGCGATGCCCCCTGGACATGCTCGAGAGGTCCCCGACCAGTTCCTGAGCGGACAGGGAGTTCCGAACGGCCTGCTCGAGGCGCATCTCGGCCATGGCGTGGTTGCTGTAGGCGATACGGACGCGCCGGTCGATGATGCCGGCCAGCGCGTTGGCCTCCTCCAGGCTCACCCAGCCGTCCTCGGTGATGCTTCTGGCGAACTCTGCGTCCGACGGGTCGCCGCTCGCCAGCAGACCGGACAGCAGAGTGCGCAGGATCGTGACCAGCTGGCCGCCCTCGGCGTCGTACAGGGCGTCGAGCTGCGCCTGCGCCTCACGGGCACTCCTCTCCTCCTCCTCGGCGGAGGACCTCAGCCAGGAGATGTACTCGTTCACCTCGGTCTGCGGGGTGCAGCTGAGGCTGTCCTCGGCGGCTCCGTAGACGCTGCAGGCCGTGACGGTGCCCGCGTCATCGGAGCTCATCACGATGTGGATGACGTAGCCCGGGGTGCTCGACGACACTCGGTACGAGCCGCCGGTCGTGCTCCGGCCGCCGCTGTCGGTCTGCGCGAGAATCCTTTCGAGAGCATCGGCCTGCTCGTTGAGCCGGTCGGCGGCGGTCCGGGCCTCGTTGACGAACTGTTGCAGGCGGGTGCTCATCGAGACGAGGCTCAGCAGCTGGCCGGCGGCCTCGGCCTGCTGCCTGGCCCACTCCAGTTCGGTGGCGGCGATGTCGTAGTCTCGCTGCGCGGCGACCATGGCCAGGCGCGCGGCGTACAACCGGGCTTCGGCGGAGACGAGCCGCTCGACGATCCGGGCGTCCGCCAGGGAGTCCTGCGGCCCCCTCGGATCGGTGCGCGCGATCTCGATGATGCGAACGGTCCGCTGCCGCCCCCTGCCGCCGCCCTCGGACACGATCGTGATCGTGGACGACGGATTCGGCAGCGACAGGCTAGGCAGCGACAGGCTAGGCAGCGACACGGTGCTGTTGTCGTTGGCATCGGTGGACCGGCTGCCCGGGTTCTCTGAGCCGCTGTCGGCAGCATTCGTGACCTCGAGGGCGGGGATCTCGCCCCGGGGCACCAGCGGATCGTCGATCGCGGTGAGCACGAGGCACCATGCCCCGCACAGCGCCAGTAGCGACGTTGACACGCCCGCGTACCTGGCGGTGCTGCGGCGCCTGTACGGGTTTTTACTCACAGACCCTACTTCTCATCGACGGACCCCCACCGAACACGGGCCACATCATATTAGATCAGCACAAATATTTCTCGCGGCGCGGTCCACCAGCGAGCTGAATTCTGCTCCGCTGATTCTGGAAACTCCCCGATGGTTTCGTCAGGTTTTCTGGGCGGGCCGGGCCGGCCGGTTCTTCCTTACGCGCACAGGAAGGCCTTGGCGGGCGCCGGGGCCTCGCCGGAGATCCCCCGCACGGCGGTCGTCCCGGCGGGTTCATGACCCCCCGGGTGATGAGCGCCTCCTTGCCGATGACCGACCCGTCACTGACGAGCACGGCCACGGGCATCTCGGGGCCGACGCACGGGTGATCGGGTGCGCGTGCTCCTGACGGCGACCTCGTCGGGGCCCAGAGCCTGCGACGGGCAGTGCGGCGGGGAGGCCTTGGCGGCGCCCCCCGCCGGTATGCGGATTCACCCGCCCCCGGTGCATGGCACAGCGATTCACCCGTACCGTCTCGTTGATTGTTCCGGTACGCCGCGGTATGGACGGTGAGCGCCGGACTGCGAGCCTATATCAATGGGTGAGTCGAGGGGTGAATTAAATCTGGGTTCTGGACTCGTCGCCGATCCCGTTCCGCTGAACAGCTGTTCATTGGAATATCCTTGGAACCAGCTATTGATCATCTGTCTTTTCCGGTCGGCGGCGGGGTTTCGCCGCGAGTCCGAACGGCGCGTACGCGGGGCCGGACCATGTCCGCCCTCGGCAGAAGGGTGGCTGTGCCCTCGCGGGGCCCACCGATCGGCCTGTGCCGGCGTTTCGCTGATCGGCACACGTGCGACGCCGCATGCGTTCGTGAGCGGTCTGTGGTCGTGAGAGGAAGGACGACATGGACTTCCGCGTACTGCGTTGTTTCCTGATGGTCGCGCGGGAGCGGAACATGCCCCGGGCCGCCCGGACGCTCTTCGTCACCCAGCCCATGCCCTCGCGGCGGATCGCCGGCTCGAGCAGGAGGCGGGCGTCGGGCTGTTCCGCAGGATCGGTCACGACATCATCCTCACCGATGAGGGGCGCTCTTCCGCCGCGCCGAGGGGCTCATCTCGCTGGCCGAGAGGGGTCAGGGGCGGGCCGGCGCCCGGTCGGCCGCGTCTGCAGAGGAACCGGATGCTCGGGTACGCCGACTCGGAGAGGGGATGGGGGCACACCGTGGGCCTGGAGCGGAAGGACGGTGTCGCACTGGGATCGGTGCGGGAAGCGGCATCGGCCGGGCCATCACCGAACGTCTGGCCGGTGCCGGGGTGGAAGGCATCGCCGCCGGGCGTGCCGATGCCGCCCCGGAGCAGACTGCGGCGTCGAGCGGGATCATCTCGTACCGCGGCGCGGATATCATCGTCACCGAGAACGTGACCGAATCTTCTGGAGGGGATCGCGGAGGAGCGCGGCAGACTGGATGCGCTGGTCAACAATGCCGGCTGTCCCGGTCCCTCCACCGGAACAGGTGGCCATGGACGAGTTCGACGCCGCCCCGAGCGCCTTGACGGAGTCCTGAGCCAAGGGGCTCGCGAGTGATCGACCACCATCAAGAAGGAGAGGACACCATCATGAAGAACGTCCTGGTCGTCTCGGGCCACACCGATCTGAACGACTCAGTGGCCAATGCGACCATTCTGGAGGAACTGGGGAAACGCCTGCCCGCGGCCGAGATCGACTACCTGGACCGCCTGTACCCCGACTACAGGATCAATGTCGAGGCCGAGCAGCGCAAGCTGGTGGCCGCTGACATCATCGTGCTGCAGTACCCCGTCTTCTGGTACAGCGCCCCCTCACTGCTGCACCGTTGGATCGAGCAGACCTTCCAGCACGGCTTCTCGCACGGCAGCACGGGCGACAAGCTGAGGGGCAAGAAGCTCGTCGTCTCCTTCACTACGGGGGCCCCGGCCGAGCTGTACCGCCACGACGGTGCCATAGGCTACGAGATCGAGGAGTTCCTGGCGAGTCTGCGGGCGACTGCTGCCCTGTGCGGGATGGAATGGGCCGGCACGGTTCACACCGGCGGCGTGTCCTACCAGAGTCGCACCGACGCCGGTGCGCTCGTCGGCATGAGGACCCGTTCCGTCGAGCACGCCCGGCGCCTGGTCGAGCTCCTCGAGTCCCTGTGATCGCACCACGGTACGAGCTCCCGACCCTGGCCAGGGGCACCCGTCCGGAAGGAGGGCTCAGAGCAAGATCCGGCACGTTTTCATCGCACCGTTCGAGAGGACGTCACCGGAGGACCGGTCGAGACCCGGTTTCCGTATGCGTCTGATCGATGAGCAGGTGCTTGGGGCCGGCGGTCATGTTCGCGATTCCTGATTCCTGCGGGTCCGCTCGTCGTCGGGCCGGGCGGCTGCATGACAGACGAAGGCGCCGCCGAGCGGACTGTTCGTATCAGCGGCTTTTGAAGTTCTGCGGGACGGGTCCCCGGACCGGTTCGACGGGCGCCGCGACGGGCCGAGCGCCACCACGCGGATGGCGGAGGCGAAGACCCGAGTCAGGCGGCTGGTGGAGGACGGCCGGGAGGCGTAACACCGCCGACGAGGCCCGCGCCCGGACGCGAGACCGGGACCCGCCGCGCTAGGCCGCCCGGAGGGCGGCCCGGTCGTTCCCCGGGGCCCTCTCGTCGCTCGTGAGACGGTGAGGCCGTACCCGATCGAACCGAATCGGGACACCGGGCGGATCATCCCCGCGCCGGATCCGGCGCGGGGATGACCCGCGAGAAGACCTCGGTCGTCCCGGACGACACCGGCCACACCCACGCCGGAGCACCGACCGGACCCCGTGAAACTGGAGACGGTTCTGTTTCATGACGGCCATACCGCCCCTGATCATGTCCGCGACGACGTCTCACCCGAGGTGGCCGCAGAAACGAACCCGTTCCGCCAAGAGACGGGGTGAGTTCCGATTTTCTCAACTTTATGTGGAGCTAAGGGGATTCGAACCCCTGACCTCTTCCATGCCATGGAAGCGCGCTACCAACTGCGCCATAGCCCCGAGACGGGCGCTGCCTGAGGCCGGAACCCCGGCCGCGGCGGCCTGACACAGGTTAGCGCGCTGCGGGCACGATGCAAAATCGGAGCGTTGTCGGTGCGCGATGCCCCACGACGGGACCATCAGGCGGACACGGTCAGAGCGGTGATCTGGTGGCCGCTGGCGTCCGCCAGGACGACGGTCGTGTCGTTGCGGTCCTTGTCGAAGCGCGCCTGGCCCTGCATCGTCCGCCCGTCGCCGACCGTGCCGGAAGCCATCTCGCCCGTGCCCTTGGTCTGCTCGGTGTTGACGTTGTCGATGGTGAACATGGTGAACGACAGCGATCCACTCGTGCTCGTGATCGTCATGTCGACCACGAGCCCGGTCGAGTCCCAGTTCGAACTGTTGATCTGCCAGGTGCCGGAGAAGGAGCCCGACTCGACGGGTATCGCGCTGGCGGTGCTCGTGGACGGGCCGGGACTGCTCGGCGCCGTGCTGGTGGCGGGCGGCGGGGTGCTCTGCTCGTTCCGGCCCTGCTGGGGCCTGCGCAGGGCGAAAATCGCCATGGTCGTCAGGATCACGGCCATCAGGCCTATGACGGCGATGAGCGGGCCGCGGCTACGGCGCACTTGGTACTGCTCGATCGCAGCACTCGGCGCAGCCGGGTCGGCGGGGCGCTCGGCCGGTACCCGTTGGTCCTGCGTCGGGGCCGGCCCCCCCGCCGAGCTGCTGCTGCGGTCGCCGTACGGGTCGGCCCTGGGGGCCGAGGCGGGACTCGGGCCATCCCCCGGCACGGCCATGTCGAAGCCCGGCAACTCGGCGCCGGGAACCCACTGGTCGGGACCGGTCTGCGGTGCCGACCAGTCGCCGGGCCGGACGCCGTCGTTGTTCTGCTCGCTCATGATGGCCTTAGCCTAGGCCAGCCCGGTACCGCCGCGACGGGATGGACACGGCCGCGCCCGACCGAGCGCTGGCGGGGGTTGTCCACAGCTTCCGTCGGCGGTGAGAAATCCGGGCTCTCCTGCGCACATTCAGGGTATGACAACCATTCCGGAACGCTTCACCGTCGGTTCGCGCGAGGACCTGCTCGCACTCATCCCCTATCTCATCGGTTACCGGCCCGACGAGGCGCTGCTGATCATGACCCACTGCGACGGCGTCATCGTGCAGTCCTCGTGCGTCTCCAAGGTTCTGTGCGAGGAGCCGGGCGCGCTGGAGCCCGTCGTCGGCTCGATGCGGGCGGCGAGCCCCGGCGCCGAGTTCATCGTGGTCGGCTACGGGCCCGCGGACTGGGCCGATGCGGCCGTCATGGCCGCTCGCGAGCATCTGAGACCGCAGGAGACGCTGCTGTGCCTCGTCGTCGCCGGCAGCCGGTACTGGGACGCCACCGGCGGCGACGTGCCCGGACTGGACCCCGGCCACGCCTTCGACCCGGTCAGCTCGCCGCTCGCCGCACAGGCGGTCGCCTCGGGCCTGTCGGCCTATGCCAGCCGTGACGAGATCGCCGGCATCGTCGCCGGGCCGGGCCCGGTCACGCCCGAAGAGGCCGTGGCCTGGGACCGGGCCCGCGAATGCCTGGGCTGGGCGCCGGGGCGCCAGCTGGCGTTCGTCGACGACTGCCTGGCCGAGGCCGTCGATGGGGGTCGGCGTCTGGATCGTGAGCGCCTGCGAAGCCTGTGCGTGCTCGTAGAGAAGGCGGCGTACCGTCACGCCTTGGCCAGGACAGGGCTCGGCGAAGGAGATCCCGCGGCGTACGAGCAGTTGTGGGCCGATGCGGTGGCGATCGCCCCCGACCAGTGGGCGCCCCCTGTCCTCGGCCTGCTCGGCGTCTCGTGCTGGCGGCACGGCGGGGGAGCGCTGCTCAACGAGACGATCGCCCGCCTCGAGACGATCGATCCGGCATCGGGCATGCTCCTCATCCTCAACGACCTGCGAACCCGCCGTCCCCCGGCCGCACGTCTGGCCGGACGGGCCGTGGTCCCGGAGAACCGCTGAGAGGCTTGGAACGCGGCAGCGGGTCTTGCGGCGGCCGTGCGCGCCCGGGCGAACCGTTGACGCGGGTGCCGTCCCCGCGGGCCACCGTACGGCCGGTCGAGGCGCCGGCACCCGGGCGCGCACGAGTGCCAGGGGAAGAGAGCGATATGCTGTGCGCGTGCGCGTTCGTGCCGCGCTGCTCGGCCAGCCGCTGCCGCCGGCACCGGGGCCCCGGCCCTCTGGTGCGATCGGTCTCGCGGCGCCCCTGATGCCCGTCGGGTACAGGGGTTTTTGTCTGTCGGCGTCGGCGCGAGCGGCATCCGGCAGAGCCCAGAGCGAGTCACAGGAGGCACTCGAAGTGAGCCAGGTGGGGACGAACCGGGACGCGGATCAGCCGCGCGCGGAGCGCGGCGGCTACGACGCCGCTGCCGCCGAGGCGAAGTGGCAGAAGTTCTGGGCCGAGGACGGGACATTCGTCGCCCATGACGACGACCCCCGCGAGCGCCGCTACGTGCTCGACATGTTCCCGTACCCCTCCGGCGACCTCCACATGGGCCATGCCGAGGCCTACGCGATGGGCGATGTTCTCGCCCGCATCTGGCGCATGCAGGGCTACAACGTCATGCACCCGATCGGCTGGGACGCCTTCGGCCTGCCCGCCGAGAACGCGGCCATCCGCAACAACGAGCATCCGGCCCGCTGGACCTACGAGAACATCGAGACGCAGAAGAGGTCCTTCAAACGCTACGGGCTGAGCCTGGACTGGACCCGCGAACTCCACACCTGCGACGAGGAGTACTACCGCTGGACCCAGTGGCTGTTCCTGCAGTTCTTCGAGAGGGGTCTGGCCTACCGCAGGAACGGCTACGTCAACTGGTGCCCGACCGACCAGACCGTGCTCGCCAACGAACAGGTCAAGGAGGGCCTGTGCGACAGGTGCGGCTCGGCCGTCACGAAGCGCGAGCTCAACCAGTGGTACTTCCGCATCACCGACTACGCCCAGGAACTGCTCGATGACATGGGCCAGCTCGAGGGCAAGTGGCCCGATCGCGTGCTCGCGATGCAGCGCAACTGGATCGGCCGGTCCGAGGGCGCCTGGGTCGAGTTCGTCATCGAGGGCCGCACCGAGCCCGTCACCGTCTTCACCACCCGCCCCGACACGCTCTACGGGGCCAGCTTCATGGTCGTCGCCCCCGACGCCCCCCTGGCCTCCGAGGTCGTCTCGGACGAGTGCCGCCCGGCCTTCGAGGAATACCTCGATCGGGTCAAGAAGACGAACGACATCGAGCGCCAGTCCACCAAGCACGTCAAGACCGGCGTGCCGTTGGGCGTCAACGCCACCAATCCCGTCAACGGCGAGAAGATCCCGGTCTGGGCCGGCGACTACGTGCTGTCCGAGTACGGCTCGGGCGCCATCATGGCCGTCCCCGCCCACGACCAGCGCGACCTCGACTTCGCCACGACGTACGGGCTGCCCGTTCGCATGGTCATCGACACCGGCGATCCCGATCCCGCCGTGTCCGGCGTCGCCACCACCGGGAACGGCGTCTATGTGAACTCCGGCCCGCTCGACGGCCTGTCCGACGTGGCCTCGGCCAAGGACCGGATCATCGCCAAGCTCGAGTCCGACGGCACCGGCGAGGCCACCATCACCTACCGCCTGCGCGACTGGCTGCTCAGCCGCCAGCGCTTCTGGGGCTGCCCGATCCCGATCATCCACTGCCCGACCTGCGGCGACGTCCCCGTCCCCGCCGACCAGTTGCCGGTCCGACTGCCCGATCTGCGCGGCGAGGCGCTGGCGCCCAGAGGCGTCTCGCCCCTGGGCGCCAGCGAGTGGAAGCAGGTGGCCTGCCCCAGGTGCGGCGGCGACGCCGAGCGCGACACCGACACAATGGACACCTTCGTCGACTCGTCCTGGTACTTTCTCCGCTACTGCTCCCCCCGGTGCGCCGACGGCGCCTTCCGTCCTGAGCAGGTCGGGCTCTGGTCCCCGGTCGACCAGTACGTCGGCGGCGTCGAGCACGCCACGATGCACCTGCTGTACTCGCGCTTCTTCACCAAGGTGCTGCGCGATATGGGCCTGCTCGACTTCGACGAGCCCTTCACCCGCCTGCTCAACCAGGGCCAGGTCATCAACGGGGGCAAGGCCATGAGCAAGTCCCTCGGCAACGGTGTCGATCTCGGTGCCCAGCTCGACGAGTACGGCGTCGACGCGGTGCGCCTGACCGTCGTCTTCGCCGGCCCGCCGGCCGACGACATCGACTGGGCCGACGTCTCCCCGGCCAGTTCGCTGCGCTTCCTGCAGCGCGCCTACCGCCTCGCCCGGGACGTCCGGGCCCCGCACGGCGCCGATCCGGCCACCGGCGACGAGGGACTGCGCAAGGCGACCCACAGGGCCATCGCCGAGATCACCGAGCTGGTCGGCTCAGGCCGCTTCAACGTGGCGGTCGCCCGTATCATGGAGCTCGTCAACGCGGCCCGCAAGGCCGCCGACTCCGGCGCCGGCGACCCGGCCGTACGCGAGGCGGCCGAGTTCATCGCCCAGACCCTGAGCCTGTTCGCCCCCTACGCCGCCGAGGAGATGTGGGAGCTGCTCGGCGGCGCCCCGTCCATCGCCAACTCCACCTGGCCCACCGCCGACCCCGCCCTGCTCGTCGCCGACGAGGTCACGATGGTCGTCCAGGTGCAGGGCAGGGTCCGCGCCAAGTTGCAGGTCAGCCCCGGCATCGATCAGGATGCCGCCGTCGAGATGGCGCTCGCCGACCCGAAGGTCCAGCGCGCGCTGGACGGCCGCCCGGTCGTGAAGACGATCACCAAGCTGCCACGCATGGTGAGCATCGTTCCCGGCGCGTGACGGGGGAGCAGCGATCGACATGCCGCAGGTGCGCCGAACCGGCCCGGGGTGGCGCGCCTGCGTGCGCCCCATCCGGAACGAGCGGTTCACCCGGCCCGCGGCCCGATGAGCAGGAGGGACCCATGCAGCTGATTCTGCACAATGTCGACGTCCTCGGCCACGGGCCGCGCGACCTGGTCATCGACGACGACACCATCGTGGATCCCGGCGCCGTCGGACCCGGTGCGCGGTCCCTCGACTGCGCCGGCTTGGTCGCGCTGCCGGCCCTCGTCGACCCCCACACGCATTTGCGCGACCCGGGCGAGGGCGACGCCGAGACGATCGCCACTGGCCTGACCGCCGCCGCAGCCGGTGGTTTCGGCGCCGTCTTCGTCATGGCCAACACCGACCCCGTGGCCGACACGGCGGCCGTCGTCGAGTACGAGCGCGACACCGCCGAGGACCTCGGCCTGTGCGATCTGTACCCGATCGGCGCGATCACGAAGAACCTCGCCGGGCAGGAACTCGCCGGCATCGAGGAGATGGCCGCCAGCCGCGCCGCCGTGCGCATGTTCAGCGATGACGGCAAGTGCGTGTCGCGCTCCGACCTCATGCGCGAGGCCCTCGAACGGATCGGCGCCGTCGGGGGCGTGCTCGCCCAGCACAGCCAGGACCCGGCGCTGACGGCCGGCGCCCAGCTCGACGAGGGCGAGCTGTCCCGTGCACTCGGCAGGACCGGCTGGCCGGCGATGGCCGAGTCGACGATCATCGCCCGTGACTCGATCATGGCCGGCTACCTCGGCGCTCGCCTGCACGTCTGCCACATCTCCACCGCCTCGGGGACCGAGGTCGTGCGCTGGGCCAAGGCGCAGGGTTTCCAGGTGACCGCCGAGGCCACCCCGCATCACCTGTCGCTCGACTCGGGCGCCACCGCCTCCGGCGATCCCGACTTCAAGGTCAACCCGCCGCTGCGCAGCACCGCCGACGTGGCCGCGGTGCGCGAGGCCCTCCTCGACGGCACCATCGACATGGTCGGCACCGATCACGCCCCGCACCCCGACGCGGTCAAGGACTGCTCCTGGGACCGGGCGGCCAACGGCATGCTCGGCCTGGAGACCGCGCTGTCGGTCGTGGCCGATCTGCTCGTCCGCACCGGGCGCATGAGCTGGGCCCTGCTGGCCGACAGGATGTCCACCCGGCCCGCCCGCCTGCTCGGCCTCGATCACCTGTACGGCGGTGACCTGTCCGCCGGGCGCCCGGCGAACCTGTGCCTGGTCGATCCGCAGCGCCCCTGGACGGTCGAGCCCGCCCGGCTGTCGTCGATCGCCCGCAACACCCCGTACAAGAAGCGCACCTACTACAGCCGGGTCGTGGCCACCGTCCTGCGCGGACGCCCCACGTTCGACCTGGACGGTGCCTTCGCCTGAACCGAGCCGGTCCCCGGCCGGCTGCAGCACCGATGGAGGATCACGTGAGCAAGAATTTCGAGTACATCCGCAAGAACGGCCATGACGTCGTGCGCATCGCCGCGCGCGGGCGCGATGTGCTCACCCACCCGATGACCAATTTCGGCACCGCGTTCACCAGGGGCCAGCGCGAGCGGCTCGGCCTCGTCGGCCTGCTGCCTCCCGGGGTCGTGGGGATCGACGACCAGCTCAAACGCATCTACTCCCAATACCGGACCGAGCCGAACGACATGGCGCGGTACATCTTCCTGAGCACGCTCAAGGAGCGCAACGAGATCCTGTTCTACCGGCTCGTCTCCGAGCACATCGAGCAGATGCTGCCCATCATCTACACGCCCACCATCGGCCGGGCCATCGAGGAGTACAGCCACTGGTTCCACCGCCCGCGCGGCGTCTTCATCGACATCGACCACCCCGAGGACATGACCGAGGCCCTCCAGGCCTACGGCTACGGCTCCGACGACGTCGATCTCATCGTCGTCACCGACTCCGAGGGCATTCTCGGCATCGGCGACCAGGGCGTCGGCGGCGTCTCCATCGCGGTCGGCAAGCTCGCCGTGTACACGGCGGCGGCCGGCATCCGCCCCGACCGCGTACTGCCCGTCGTGCTCGACACCGGCACCAACAACCTCGAGCTGCTCAATGACGAAACCTATCTGGGCGTGCGCCACTCGCGCGTGCGCGGCCAGCGCTACGACGACTTCATAGAGCAGTTCACCGAGACCGTCGGTCAGCTCTTCCCGCACGCGATGCTCCACTGGGAGGACTTCGGCGCGTCCAACGCCCACCGCATCCTGAACCGCTACCGGACCGAGCTGTGCACCTTCAACGACGACATCCAGGGAACCGCCGCCGTCGTGGCCTCGGCGGCCCTCGCCGGCATCAGGCGCTCCGGCCTGCCGATCGAGGAGCAGCGGATCGTCATCTTCGGCGCGGGCACCGCCGGCGTCGGCATCTCGGACCTGCTCGTGCAGTTCATGGTCGGCAGGGGCTTGAGCGAGGACGAGGCGCGTCGCCGCTTCTGGGCGATGGGCAGCCGTGGTCTGATCGTCGAGGGCGACCGCATGCGCGACTTCCAGGAACCCTACGCGCGCCCCGTGTCCGATGTCGGCGACTGGCCCGCCGCGCCGCGCGGCCGCGGCCTGGCCGAGGTCGTCCACCGGGTGCATCCCACGATGCTCATCGGGTGCTCGGCCCAGACCGGCGCCTTCACCGAGCAGCTCGTGCGCGAGATGGCCTCGTACCAGGACCGGCCGATCATCATGCCGCTGTCGAACCCGACGTCGAAGGCGGAAGCCCTGCCGCACGACCTGCTCGAGTGGACCGGCGGTCGTGCGCTCATCGCCACCGGTTCACCCTTCGAGCCGATCACCTACAAGGGCACCGGCTACCAGATCGCCCAGGCGAACAACGCGCTGGTGTTCCCCGGCATCGGACTCGGGGCCATCACCGTCGACGCCTCACGCGTCAGCGACGGCATGATCCTGGCGGCGGCCGAGTGCCTGGCCGGGGCCGGGGCCAGGGACGCCGAGGGTTCGTCCCTGCTGCCCGCCATCCACCGCCTGCGCGCCATCAGCGCCAGGGTCGGTCTGGCCGTGGCGCGACAGGCGATCGCCGAGGGGCTGGCCCGCGTGATCCCCGACGACCCGGTGCAGGCGATCGCCGACCGCATGTGGCGCGCCGAGTACCCGCAGGTCGAGGTCGTCGACTCGTTGTGACCCCTCCGGGCCCCATCGCAGGCCGATGACTCACAGAGTGTTGTCCGTCTGATCAACTCGGCCCGTGCCCGCGCACACTGCGGGCATGGCACACGGATTCAGACACGATTCGGGCGGGGATGATCTGGCCATTCGCCTGCGCGAGGTCATGGCCGGGTCCGGCCCACTGGTCAGCGGGCCCCGGCGGGCCCAGGCCGGGCGGCACCCCGATGACCGAGCCGGCGCCCGGTCCGCGGCCGCCGATGACGACCGGAGCCCTGTCGAGCACGACGAGTCGCCGGCGGGGGAGGACGCCGCTCGGGACTGGACGGATGATGAGCCGTTCCCCGAGCGGCGCGGGGCGGGGCGTGAACCGGCCCCCGGAGGGAGGAGCGCCGCCAGCATCCTGCTCGGCCATCGTCTGCACGAGTTCGGCCGCGCGCACTTCGCGGTCATCGCCGTCGTCTGCGCCGTCATCCTGGCGTTCAGCATCACTCAGGTGCTGCGGGCCCGGGCGACGACGGTCGACGCGCCGAGCCCCAGCGTGCAGGCCGAGGGAACCGGATCCCCGGCCTCCTCGGCGGCAGAGCCGGCGTCGGCCGACCAGTCGTCAGCAGCGCCCATCCGCGTGCACATCATCGGTGCGGTCCGCTCTCCGGGCGTTGTCCGGGTACCGGCCGATGCCCGGGTATCGGATGTCATCGACGCCGCCGGGGGCCTCAATGATGATGCCGATCCCGGCGAGCTCAATCTCGCCCAGTCCGTCTGCGACGGCTGTCAGATCGTCGTCGGCACCATCGGCGCTCCACGCGGAGAGATGAACCAGCCGGGCGCCTCGGGGCGGGCCGGCGCGAGCGCCGCCGGGACGGGAGGCCAGCCCGGAGGCGGCCAAGGCGATCTGATCGACCTGAACTCGGCCGGTTCCGCTCAGCTCGAGGAACTGCCCGGAATCGGCCCGGTGCTCGCCGAGCGCATCGTCGAATGGCGTACCCAGCACGGCCGCTTCAACAGGGTCGAGGAACTGCAGGAGGTCAACGGCATCGGCGAGAAGCTCTACTCGAGGATCAAGGACCATGTCCGGGTCTGATCGCGGTGGGCGCCACGGCCAGGGCGGTGCGAGATCACGAGCGGCCACCGGGCTTCCGGGGGCCGCCGGAGGCGACTCCGGTGCCGATCCGGGGGACCGGGCCGGATCCGCCTCCGACCTGCGGCTCGCCGCCCCGGCCCTGTGCGCATGGGGCGGCGCCCTTCTCGCGCTCTGCGCCCCGGCGCAGGTGCGCTGGCCCGCGCTGGGGCTCTGCCTGGCGGCGACAGCCTGCGCACTCGCCCGCCGCCGGTGGGCGAGTGCGGGCGCGGCGCTCGTCGCGGCCAGCGCCATCGCCTGCTGCGCGGGCCATCTCTACTGGTGCGAACACGGGCCGCTGGCCGATGCCGCCTCCGGCAGGGCGGTCACCAGGGTCACCGCCCGGGTGGCGGGCGATCCGGAGCGCTTCGACCAGAAGGGCTCCTTCCCGGCTGGCGCCCGCGTACCGGTCGTCGTCGAGACCGTCGACGTCAGAGGAACCGACTGGCGCACGCGCGGCGGGGCAGAGGTCATCGCCTCCGGCGAGACGGGTGACCGGCTCGCCCGGCTCCAAGTGGGTGAGCGGATCGGCCTGCTCGCCCGTGCGACGCCCCCTGAAGACCATGACGATGGCCTCGTCGCAGTGCTGAGGCCCCGGGGCGGCATCGATCAGGTGTCCGGCCCCGGTCCGGTCGACAGGGCGGTCAACGCGGTGCGCTCGCGCCTGCGAGAGTCGATGCGGTGGAGCCCGGACGACCAGGCCGGCCTGGTGCCCTCGCTCGTCGAAGGGGACACCAGCGGCCTCGGGGCTTCGCTCGAGGGCGACTTCAGGGCGTCCAGCCTCACCCACCTGACGGCGGTCTCCGGCACTAACCTGACCCTGATGCTCGTCTTCTTCCTGGCGGTGGCCAGGGCAGGAGGCGTCCGCGGCTGGTGGCTGAGAGCACTGGCCGTGCTCGTCGTGGCGGTCTTCGTCGTCCTGTGCAGGGCCGAGCCCAGCGTCGTGCGCGCGGCCGCCATGGGTGTCGTGGCCCTCGCGGCCACCGGACGCAGGGGTCTCGGTCCGGCCGGTCTGCGTCAGCTGGCCTGCGCCGTATGGCTGCTCATCCTGATCGACCCGTGGCTGGCCCGCAGCTGGGGCTTCGCGCTGTCCGTCGCCGCCACCGCCGGGATCCTGTTCTGGTCCGGCCGCTGGCAGCACGCGATGAGGACCTGGACCCCCTCCTGGTTCGCCGAGTCCGTCTGCGTCCCAGCGGCCGCGCAGCTCGCGACGCAGCCGATCATCACCGCTCTGTCGGGAAGCGTCTCCATGACGGGGCTCATGGCCAACATGGCGGCGGGGCCGTTCGTCGCGCCGGTCACCGTCCTAGGACTCGTGGCGGCCCTGACCGGGGTGCTGTACCCGCCGCTCGGCGCGGCTTTCGGCTGGTGCGCGGGCTGGTGCGCTGAACCGATCATCCTCATCGCCCGGCTGTGCGCGCGCCTGCCGGCCGCTACGCTCACCTGGCCTGCCTCCGGCTGGTCGCTGGTCGTGCTGGCCTGCGCATGCCTGGCCCTGGCCTGGCTCATCGGGCGAGCGGCGCGCAGACCGGCGGCCTGCTGCGCCCTGGCGGCGGTCGCCGTCACCGGGTGCCTGTGGCGTCCCGCCGCCCCGGGCTGGCCGTCCGGCTGGGCGATCATCAGCTGCGACGTCGGTCAGGGCGATGCCACCCTGGTGCGTACGGGCGATCGCTCGGCCGTCCTCATCGACACCGGCCCGCCCGGGGACGACGCCGCTCGATGTCTGCGCGAGCAGCACATCGAGCACCTGAGCATGCTCGTCCTGAGCCACTTCCACGACGACCACGTCGGCGGCCTGCAGCAGATCGCCGGGCACGTGGGCATAGACCTGGCTCTTCTGGACCCCCTGGAGTCCCCGGCCGCCAACGCCCGGCAGGTGCATGCCCTGCTGGACGCAGCCGGCGTTCGGACCCGGACAGCGAAGGCGGGGGAACGCATCGACATAGGCCAGATCCACTGGCAGACCCTGCAGGTAGCGGCCAGCGGCGCGACGCCCGGCGAGGGGACCGGCCAGGAAAGCTCGGCCGAGAACGACTCGAGCATCCTGGGCAGGATCATGGTGCAGGGGGTCAGCCTCATCGTCACCGGCGATCTCGAGGTGGGCGGTCAGGGCCAGGCGGTCTCGAGCGGCCTCGACCTGCGGGCCGACGTCCTGAAGGTCGCCCATCACGGCTCCGCGCGTCAGGATCCCGAGTTCCTGGCGGCCATCGGGGCGCGTCTGGCCCTCATCAGCGTCGGGGCCGGGAACACCTACGGGCACCCCGCGGCCAAGACGGTGAGCACCCTGAATCAGCTCGGTATGCGGGTGATGCGTACGGACCAGAACGGTGCGATCGCCGTCTCTCCCGGTGAGAAGGGGGCATTGAAGGTGGTGAGCAGGCGATGAGGCGCCGTCCATCGGGGGGCGCCGCCGCACCCGGCGGGAGAACGCCGTCGCCCGGTGGCACGATTGCAGGGTGAGTTCGCATTCCGTCTTCGGTACGACGACACTGGTCCACGGCCCCGAGTCCCTGCTGGCCGAGCGCGCCACTGCCGCCATCCTCGAGCAGGCCCGCGCCGAGCAGCCCGACGCCCAGGTCGACGAGCTCGACGCCTCCTCGGCGACGGCCGCCGACTTCCTCGAGGCCACGGGCGGGTCGCTGTTCGCCAGCTATTGCGTGGTCGTCATCCACGACTTGGGCAGTGCCGATGACGGACTGGGCTCCCGACTCCTCGAGTTCGCCAAGGCCCCCGGCGAGACGGTCTGCGTCATCGCCGAGCACGCCGGCGGCAACAAGGGCCGGAGTCTTCTCACCAGGCTGCGCAGGACGAGGATCAACCAGGTTCCGGCCGAGTCCCTCAAAGCTTGGGAACTCACCGACTTCGTCGTCAACGAGGCACGCAGTCTGGGCATGAGCATCGAGGGCCGGGCGGCCCAGGGGCTTGTCGAAGCCGTCGGCAGGGATCTGCGGGCCCTGGCGGGCGCCATCGGCCAGCTCTCATCCGACTGGCGCGGTGAACGCCTCACCACCGAGGTCGTCAACCGCTACTTCGCCGGTCGGGTCGACGTCACCGGCTATGCCGTGAGCACTGACGCGCTCGCCGGCCGCCTCGGCCAGGCGCTCGAGAAACTGCGGTGGGCGTTGTCGTGCGGCGTCCACCCGGCCGCCGTCACCTCGGCCTTCGCGGCCGACCTGCGGGCCCTGGGCCTCTACCTGGGCGTCCAGGGCCAGAACATGCGCGACAACCAGATGGCGGGGATCTGCGGTGTCGGCCCCTGGAAGATCAAGACCCTGCGCAGTCAGGCGCGCGGCTGGCAGCCCGGGGGCGTCGCCGAGGCGCTGGTCGCAGTCGCCACCGCGGACGCCGCCGTCAAGGGCGCCGCCACCGATCCCTACTTCGCTCTCGAACAGATGCTCCTGTCCGTTGACCAGGCCCGCCGCGCCCAGGCGTGACCGGTCGCCGGACCTCGGCGGACCGCGTCCACCACCGGTCGATCGGCGAATACCGCGCTTCCGGGTGAGCACGGCGCAGATTGCAGTGTCCGCCGGAGAGCAATGCGGTGCCCGCGCAGGGCCGGGCGGAACGCTCCGGGGCGGGATACCGCCCCGGTCACGAACAAACGCCCCGACCCCCCGGCGAGGATCCGAGCGCTTGCGCTGCGAGAGCCGACCCAGTCCGTTCGCCCAGGCGAACGGGATCAGAGGGAATTCGCCCTGATGGAGATGGCCGACTTGCGGTTGGCGGCCTGGTTGGCGTGGATGACGCCGGCGGAGGCAGCCTTGTCGAGGGCGCGGTTGGCGCCCTTGGCCAGCTCAAGGGCCCTCTCCTTGTCGCCGGCGGCGGCGGCCTCGCGGAAGTGGCGTACGTGCGTGCGCAGAGCGGACTTCACAGCCCTGTTGCGCCGACGGGCCTTCTCGTTGGTCTTGATGCGCTTCTTCTGCGACTTGATGTTCGCCACGTGTGCTCAACCTCAATGGAGTCGTTACCGGGTGGTTCGCGCCGTGCGGATGCGATCCGGCACCGCCGCACAGGACACATCCGATGAATTTATCACCCGAGCGTGCGCTGCTCCAAACCGCACCTGCGACGCGCGCCTCGAAACGCTTCGCGTCCGTGCGACAATTGGGAGCGTTCTGCGACTCGGCCGCGGATGATCCCGCGTCCGGTGTCATGGGCGGACTCATGAGCAGGAGCATGATCACCGCGATCACATCGAGGAGTCGACCAGTTTGACCGTTCAGCCCGGAGCCACCGATCCGGCCATCATCCGCAACTTCAGTATCATCGCGCACATCGACCACGGCAAGTCGACGCTGGCCGACCGGATGCTGCAGCTGACCGGCATCGTCGACGAGCGCGAGATGCGCGCCCAGTACCTCGACAAGATGGACATCGAGCGTGAGCGCGGTATCACCATCAAGTCCCAGGCGGTGCGCATGCCCTGGACCGTCGATGGTCGGGAGCTCGTCCTCAACATGATCGACACCCCTGGCCACGTCGATTTCACCTACGAGGTGAGTCGCTCGCTGGCGGCCTGTGAGGGCGCCGTCCTGCTCGTCGACGCGGCCCAGGGCATCGAGGCCCAGACCCTGGCCAACCTCTACCTGGCGCTCGAGGCCGACTTGGTGATCATCCCGGTGCTCAACAAGATCGACCTGCCCGGCGCCCAGCCCGACAAGTTCGCCGAAGAGATCGCCGGCATCATCGGCTGCGAGCCCTCAGAGGTCCTGCGCGTCTCGGCGAAGACCGGTGAGGGCGTCCCCGAACTGCTCACCGCGATCGTCGAGCAGGTGCCCGCGCCCACCGGCGATGCCGACAGCCGGGCGCGCGCGCTCATCTTCGACTCCGTCTACGACGTCTACCGCGGCGTCGTCACCTACGTGCGCGTCGTCGACGGCCGCTTGAACCATCGTGACCGCATCCGCATGATGTCCACGGGCGCGACCCACGAGGTGCTCGAGATCGGCGTCCATGCGCCCGAGCCGTCCGCTTGCGGAGCCCTGTCGGTCGGCGAGGTCGGATACCTCATCACCGGCGTGAAGGACGTGCGCCAGTCGCGCGTCGGCGACACCGTCACCCTGGCCCAGAGCCCCGCCGCCGAGCCCTTGGCCGGCTACAAGGACCCGAGACCGATGGTCTTCGCGGGGTTGTACCCGATCGAGGCCGGCGACTTCCCCGAACTGCGCGAGGCCCTCGGGAAGCTCCAGCTCAACGACGCCTCCCTGACCTTCGAGCCCGAGACCTCCGGCGCCCTCGGCCTCGGCTTCCGCGCCGGTTTCCTCGGCCTGCTCCACATGGAGATCATCCAGGAGCGCCTCGAACGCGAGTTCGGCCTCGATCTGATCAGCACGGCACCGAGCGTGAGCTACCGCGTCGTCATGGAGGACGGCGCCGAACACTGGGTGCAGAACCCCTCCGAGTTCCCCGAGGGCAAGGTCGAGGCGGTCTACGAGCCGGTCGTGCGCGCCACGATCCTGTGCCCCGCCGAGTTCATCGGTCCCGTCATGGAACTGTGTCAGAGTCGCCGAGGCACCCAGCTCGGCATGGACTACCTGTCCGAGGACCGCGTCGAGATGCGCTACGAACTGCCGCTCGGCGAGATCGTCTTCGACTTCTTCGACGCCCTCAAGTCCCGAACCAGGGGCTACGCCAGTCTCGACTACGAGCCCGGCGGTCAGCAGCGTGCCGACATGGTCAAGGTCGACATCCTGCTGAGCGGCGAATCGGTTGACGCCTTCAGCGCGATCGTCCACCGCGACAGGGCCTTCGGCTACGGCGTCGAGATGACGAACAAGCTGCGCAAGCTCATCCCGCGCCAGCAGTTCGAGGTGCCCGTTCAGGCGGCCATCGGTGCCCGCGTCATCGCCCGCGAGACCATTCGTGCCGTCCGCAAGGACGTCCTGGCGAAGTGCTACGGCGGCGACATCACGCGCAAGCGCAAGCTGCTCGAGAAACAGAGGCGGGGCAAGAAACGCATGAAGACGGTCGGGCACGTCGAGGTGCCCCAGGAGGCCTTCGTCGCCGCCCTGACCAACGCCGACGCGGTCGAGAAGAAGAGGTAGCGGTGTCGCTGACGATCCGCGCCGACGCGGCCGACGAGCCCATCGGGCCCGGAGCCCTCACCGCGGTGCCCGGGCGGGTGCTGTCGTTCTACGTGCACGTGCCTTTCTGCGCCTCCCGCTGCGGATACTGCGACTTCAATACCTACGCGCCCGCCCAGCTGCCGGGCATGTCCGTCCGTGACTACGTGCAGGCTGCCCACCGCGAGATCGACCAGGCGGCGCGTGCGCTGTCCGGTGACGGCAGAACCGTCTCGACCGTCTTCTTCGGCGGCGGCACCCCGACGATGGCCGCCGACGACGAGCTCGGCGGGCTGCTGGCCCACCTGCGGGAGTCCTTCGGCCTCGTGCCGGCCGCCGAGATCACCACGGAGGCGAATCCCGAGACCCTCGACGAGCGCCGCCTGGAGAACCTGCGCGCAGCCGGCTTCAACCGGCTCAGCCTGGGCATGCAGTCCGGCGACGAACAGGTGCTAGCCACCCTGGAGCGCCGCCACTCGCCCGGTCGCGCCGTGCAGGTGGCGTCCTGGGCGCACCGGGCCGGTTTCGACAACGTCTCGCTCGATCTCATCTACGGCGCGCCCGGCGAGACGATGGGCCAGTGGCGGGCCTCGCTCGAGGCGGCGCTGGGCGCCGCCCCCGAGCACGTCAGCGCATACGGCCTCATCGTCGAGGAGGGCACCGCCATGGCCAGGCGCATCCAGCACGGCCGGCTGCCCGCCCCCGACGAGGACCTCGAGGCCGACAAGTACCTGCTCGCCGAGAGCCTGTTGGGGGGCGCGGGTCTGGTCAACTACGAGATCAGCAACTGGGCTCTGCCCGGCCGCGAGGCGGCCCACAACATGGCCTACTGGCGCGGCGACGACTGGTGGGGCATCGGACCCGGGGCGCACAGCCACATCGGGGTGGTCCGTTGGTGGAACGTGAAGCACCCGCGCCGCTACGCGGCCATGCTTGCCGAGGACGTCAGTCCACGGGCCGGGCACGAGATCCTCGACGAGGCGATCGGTCATGAGGAGACGGTCATGCTGCGCCTGCGCCTGCGCGAGGGGCTGGGGCTGGATGAGCTGACCGGGGCGGAGCGCGCCCCACTGGCCGGCCTGGTCGGGCGCGGGCTGGTCGAGATCACCGGTGAAAGGGTGCGCTTGACGCTGGCCGGGCGCCTGTTCGGCGATGCCGTCACGCGCGAGGTGCTCGGCTGAGCCGGTGCGGGGCGCCTGCCGCAGGGGACGGGACGGTCCACCGGCGGCGGCCACTAGGGTTGGAGACATGGCTGGTCAGGATCGGTACGGCCCCGATGCGTCCTTGGGCGGCCGGAGACGGGGCAGCAGGCCGAAGACGGTCGATCTGCCCTTGGAGCCCGGACTCGTCGTCGAGGTCGGCCCCGACGGCTACTGCGGCGAGGTCGTGGGCTGGGAGAACGGCCTGGTCGTCCTCGAGGATCGCGCCGGCCGCCGCCGGGCCTTCCCCGTCGGCGAGTACGGCTACCTGGTCGAGGGCCGTCCCGTTGCGTTGCGCATCCCGCTGCGCCGGGGCCCCACCCGGTACACGGCCTCCGGCTCGCTGGCCGGTCCGCGCGAGGACGCCAGGAGGGCGCTTGGCAGCCGCATCTACGTCGAAGGGCGCCACGACGCCGAACTCGTCGAGAAGATCTGGGGAGCCGATCTGCGCCACGTCGGCGTCGTCGTCGAGTACATGGGTGGCATGGACGACCTGCTCGGTATCGTCGCAGAGTTCCGGCCCGCCGAGGGCCGCCGCCTCGGCGTGCTCGTCGACCATCTGGTCGCCGACACCAAGGAGTCGCGCGTCGCCGCCCAGGTGCGCGACGCCGGCCATGGCGACTACGTCATGATCACCGGTCACCGCTTCATCGACATCTGGCAGACCATCGACCCGCGCCTGCTCGGCTTCACGGCCTGGCCGCAGGTGCCGCGCGACCAGGACTGGAAGAAGGGCGCCCTGGCGCGGCTGGGCGTCCCCAGGGGCAAGCGCTACGAGCAGATCGACCAGGCCGATGTCGGCAGGGCCTGGCAGCAGATGCTCCGGCGGGTGAGCACCTACAAGGACCTCGACATCGACTTCGTCCGAGAGGTCGAGAAACTCATCGACTTCGTCACCCAGGACCACTTGGACGAACTGGACCGAGCAGCGCCGTGAACCCGACAGGAGACGCCATGAATCCCGACGATGTGATGGTTCTGATCAAGGACATCAGCGCCCGCATCATCGAGCCGCGCTTCGGTGCGCTCGAACGCTCCGAGGTGCACTCCAAGGGGCCGGGCGACTTCGTCACCGTCGCCGACCGCGAGGCCGAGGCCGAGTTCATCACCCGGCTCGGACGGGCCTTCCCCGACGCCGTCGTCGTCGGCGAGGAGAGCTGCTACACCGACCCGTCGCTGATGAGCGCCATCGGCACCGCCGGGCACTGCTTCGTCATCGACCCGGTGGACGGCACGGGCAACTTCGTCCATGGTGGTGACGACTTCGCCATCATGGTCGCCGAGATGCGCGGGCCCAGGACCGTGGCCGGATGGATCTGGCAGCCCCGGTACGGGCGCGCCTACCAGGCGACCGCCGGCGGGGGCGTCACCTGCGACGGCGAGCCCATCGTGCCGAGCCCCACGCGTCCGCGTCCTACCGGGGCGACCGGTCAACGCCTGTGGCGCGGCTTCGACGCCGCCGGGCGCATCCCGCCGGTGCGCGAGTCCACGCATTGCGCCGGCGTCGACTACCCGCACGTCATCACCGGACGACTCGACTACATCGTCTACCGCCATCCCAAGCCGTGGGATCATCTGGCCGGCGGCCTCATGCTCACCGAGCTGGGCGGCGGCATCGTCCACCCCGACGGCTCCCCGTGGGCACCCGGCGACCGGGACGCCCCGATCATCAGCAGTCGGGATCTCGGCACCGCCAGACGCGTCGGCGCCCTGTGGCCGCCGTCCTCCCCACGCCCCTGATCCCGCAATCCGCCGCACCCCCGAGGGCCGGCCCGCGCAGCATCCGCCGCCGCGCTATGCTAGCACTCGACAGTTGAGAGTGCCAGGGCCTGACACGCGAGCAGCATCGCCAGGGTTTTCCCAGTGCGCCGCTGCCGGCCCCGCGTCGGCCCAGCGGATCCAGCAGGAGGGGGTAGCGGTGATCGATGACCGCAGACTCGATGTGCTCAGAGCCATCGTCACCGACTACGTCTCCAGTCGCGAGCCCGTGGGCTCCAAGGCTCTCGTCGAGCGCCACCACATGAAGGTCTCACCGGCCACCGTGCGCAACGACATGGCGGCACTCGAGGAGGAGGGCTACCTCACCCACCCGCACACCAGCGCCGGACGCATCCCCACGGACAAGGGCTACCGCCTCTTCGTCGATCGGATCGCGCAGGTCAAGCCGCTGTCCGGGGCTGAGCGCCGCGCCATCTCGACCTTCCTGGACGGGGCCATAGACCTGGATGACATCGTCTCGCGCACCGTGCGCCTGCTGGCCATGATCACCCATCAGGTCGCCCTCGTGCAGTACCCGGCCGTCAGCTCCGTGCGGGTGCGCCATGTCGAACTCGTCACGCTGGCGCCGCAGACGATCATGGTGATCCTCATCACCTCGGCAGGCAGCATCCACCAGCGCAGTCTGCAGGTGCCCGAGCATTCGGCTGACGACCTGACCGTGCTGCGCGAACGGATCAACTCCGCCGTCGACGCCCAGACCACGCCGGCCGCCGCAGCCACGCTGCGCGCCCTCGACCGGTGCGCCCTGCCGGCCATCACCGATGACGTCGTCGTGGCGATCGGCGACATGCTCGCCGCCGATGAGGCCCCGCGCATCGCGGTCGGCGGTGTGCCGAACCTGTCGCGCTTCGGCGCCGAGTTCGACACCACCGTCAAGCCGATGCTCGAGGCCCTTGAGGAACAGGTCATCCTGCTCAAACTGCTCGGCGCGGCCGCCACCGACCTGCCCGGCGACGTCGCCGTGCGGATCGGCCGGGAGAACCCCTACGAGCCGCTCAAGACGACCTCGGTCGTGGCAAGCAACTACGGTCCCTCCGATTCGCCGGCGCAGCTGGGTATCGTCGGTCCTACCCGTATGGACTACCCGTCCACGATGGCCACCGTGCGTGCCGTCGCCCGCTATGTCGGCCAGTTCCTGGCAGAAGGTTGATCAACTCCACTGATGAGTACTGACTATTACGAGGTCCTCGGCGTCTCCCGTGATGCGACCGCCGAGCAGATCAAGCGCGCCTATCGCAAGAAGGCCATGCAGGTGCATCCGGACGTCACCGACGACCCGGACGCCGAGGAGAAGTTCAAGGCCGTCAACGAGGCCTACGAGGTGCTCTCCGACCCGCAGAAGAAGGCGGTCTTCGACCGCGGCGGCGATCCGATGCGCGGCAGCGGAGGCGGCGCAGGCTTCAGCGACCCCTTCGGCGGCATGGGCGGCTTCAGCGGCTTCTCCAGCGCCGGCGGCTTCGACGTCGGCGATCTGCTCGGCGCCATGTTCGGCGGCGGTTCCGCCGGCGGCCGAGGCCCGCGTTCGCGCGTCCACCAAGGCTCCGACCAGCTGCTGCGCGTGCGCCTGAACCTGGCCGAAGCCGCCTTCGGCACCACCAGCAAACTCAACCTCGACACTTACGTCGTCTGCCCGACCTGCTCCGGAAGGGGCGCGGCCGTCGGCTCCGAACCGGTCACCTGCGTCCAGTGCCACGGCTCCGGCTCGGTGACGCAGGTGCAGCGCTCCTTCCTGGGCGACATCCGCTCCACCACCGTCTGCCCCACCTGCGACGGTTACGGCTCGATCATTCCCGATCCCTGCCCGGAGTGCTCCGGCCAGGGCCGCGTGCGCACCCGCCGCGAGATCTCGGTGAAGATCCCCGCCGGTGTCAGCAGCGGAAACCGCATCCACCTGCGCGGTCAGGGCGAGGTCGGTACCGGCGGCGGGCCCGCCGGCGACTTGTACGTCGAGGTCTTGGTGGCCGAGCACGAGGTCTTCCGCCGCGACGGTGACAACCTCGAAATGGTCCTGACCATCCCGATGACGGCTGCGGCCCTCGGCTGCACCGTGTCGATCACCACGCTCGAAGCCGAGCTGGAGGGCGCCTCGCAGGAGGACTCGACGGTCGACCTGAGGATCCCGGCCGGTACCCAGGCGGCCACCCGGCTCATCATCAAGGACCGGGGGATCCCGGCTCTTCGCGGGCGCGACAGGGGCAGGCGCGGCGAGCTGGGCGTCACCGTCGTCATCGAGACCCCGACCAGGTTGAACGACGAGCAGCGAGAGCTGCTGATCAGGCTGGCGCAACTGCGCGGCGAGGACGGCGAGAACGTCGGCGTCAGGCCCGGCGCCGACAAGGGCTTCTTCAACCGCCTGCGCGACGCCTTCAACGGATGACCGATCCGCTCTTCTGGGCCGAGCCCGCCGACATCGCCGCGGCGCGATCTGGGACCGTCATCACCGTGGGCGGCGACGAGGGCCGCCACGCGGCCACCGTCCGGCGCCTGCGGGCGGGGGAGTCCGTCATGCTCGCCGACGGCGCCGGCCGCGGCGTGCGCGGAACCGTGACCGCGGTCGCCAAGTCAGCGATCGGGGTGCGGATCACCGAGCTGCTGCGGGCCCCGGACAACCCCCTGGAGATCATCGCCGTCCAGGCCCTCGCCAAGGGCGCCCGCTCCGACATCGCGATCGAGGCCATGACCGAGATGGGCGTGGGCCGTATCGTCGCCTGGCAGGCGGCACGGAGCATCGTGCGCTGGGACGCCAAGGCCGCCAAGGGCCTGGCCAAGTGGCGGACGGCCGCTGCCAACGCCGCCAAGCAGTCACGCCGCCTGCGCGTGCCCCAGGTCGAGCTGGCCGACACCGGTCGGGTCGCCGAGCTGCTCGCCGGCGCGGACCTGCCCCTGGTTCTGCACGAGGAGGCCGCGCAGCCGTTGCGGGCCCTGACCGTCCCGGCCTCGGGCCGGGTCGTCGTGGTCATCGGCCCCGAGGGCGGTATCGACCCGGCCGAGCTCGAGGCGTTCACCCGTGCCGGAGCCACCAGCGTCCTCGTCAGCGATGCGGTGCTGCGCAGTTCGACGGCCGGTGTCGTGGCGCTCGCCCAGGTGAGGGCTCTCGCCGGTCGCTGAACCGCAAGGTGCTGGCAGGGTTCACACCTGTAGTTCGGGTGGTACCGGCGTGCCGGAGGGGCGCAGGTCGGACAGGTCCTTCAGGACGACGTGGTTGCGGTCGTTCGTGGAGCCCACGGTGAACAGGGGGCCCAGGCCCATGGACTGCCAGCGGCTGCGCATCTGCCAGGCGGCCGCGTCGTCGCCGCCGATGCGCCAGAAGTTCACCAGGTAGCCGCCCTCGTACAAGTGCAGCAGCGCATAGCCTGCCGGGTAGGACGAGCAGGCCGCCACCTCCAGGTACTCGGCGCTCGCCCCCTGCACGTCGGCGCGGTCGCGCCTCATGCGGTGCGTGTGCCCGGCATGATGCAGGAACAGCCCGCGGGCCTTCCGCTCGGCGTGCTGCAGTTCGATGCGATCGCGCAGGCGCAGCATGAACTGCGGACCCGACGGGTAGGTCATGGCGGCGTCGTTGGTCGCCGGATGGTGGGCGGTGACGATGGTGGGCCAGTCGTGGTCCTCGGCCAGGAGCGCCCTGAAGTCGCTCATCTGCGCGGGCAGGATCCAGCCGCCGCCGGCGCCGCGCGTGGTGTCCAGGCCGATGACGCGCAGGCCAGAGGCGGTCCTGCTCGTGCACAGCGTCTGGTACTCGGTGAAGCTCTCGGCGAAGGGGTCGGTTCCGTCGCGCAGCGGTCTGTCGTGGTTGCCGCGCACTGCCAGCCACGATTCGTGGCGGGTGCCGTAGCCGTCCAGCAGGGCACGTGCACAGGCGACCTGTTCAGCCGTGCCCTTGGAGGTCACGTCGCCGCCGAGCACTAGGAACGGGTGCCCTCGGCGCGAGCCGAGTTCGTCGAGCATGGCCGTGAACATGACCTGCGCGTAGTCCTTCTGGCCGGGCCCGGGCTTCACCGAGGTGGGCAGCGGGCCGAGGACGATCCCTTGGCGCTTCTCGCCCAGGTGCGAGTCGTTGGCCAGGGCGATCGTCTCCAGGTAGCGCCCGGGCGGGGGAGTGAGCGTGATGAAGCGGTGGGTGCGCTCCGGGCTCTGGCGGCGGTTCGTGATCGCCATGCCGGGCGTGGGCTGCTGGTCGCCTGAGATGGCGCGGAAGTGGTACTCGCGCCCGGGCTCCAGGCCCGTGATCGTCACCTGGTGGAAGGCGGTCGGCCTGGCGTCCTCGTGAACGAGCCGCAGGTGCCTGCTGGCGGTGCCGAGCCAGACCCGTGCGTCGGTGGGGAAGGGCTCGGGGACGAGCCTGCCGCGGCGGATACGGCGGGTGATCCAGCTGACCACCGCGCTGGTGGGGGTGACGGTGAGGACCTCGAGGTCGGTCGCCAGGAAGGGCTTTGGCACGGGCCGAGACTACTGCGGGCCCGTCCCGGCCGGTGCATCAGCCCGTTTGTTCGGGCTCGGGCTCATCGGAGGGAAGCGATGAGGCGTCCTGCGGGGCCAGTGTCCGCTGCGGCAACCCAAGCTCCCGGCCAGTGGTGCGGCCCCGGGGCGGGGCGGGCGCTTGCCCAGAGCAGTTCGGGCGACATGCGTTTTCAGCGGACGTCGGCCCGAATCGGGCCCGAAGGCCCTAGGAGGGGGCGAAAGCTCGGCAGTTTCTGCATGCGCCTCATCCGTCGCGTCCCTCGCGGAGCGATCTCTCCTCGACGCCGACCGGTCGTCAGGCTCTGCCACAATCGTCCCCATGGCCTCTCCGGACGACTTCGGTTTCACCCCGCACACGGTCCTGCCCAACGGGCTGGGTCGTACGGGGACCATCATCACGCCGCACGGGACGATCCGGACCCCGGCGTTCATCGTCGTCGGCACGAAAGCCGCCGTCAAGGCCATGCTGCCCGAGCAGATCGCCGCCGCCGGTGGCCAGGCCGTGCTCGCCAACGCCTTCCACCTGTACCTCCAGCCCGGGCCCGGCATCGTCGACGAGGCGGGCGGCCTGGGCGCCTTCATGGGCTGGTCCGGACCCACCTTCACCGACTCCGGCGGCTTCCAGGTGATGAGTCTCGGCTCCGGTTTCAGGAAGACCCTCGCCATGGACACCGCCGGTCTGCAGGACGACGACGTCATCGCCGACGGGCACGAGCGCAGAGCCCATGTCGACGAGGACGGCGTGGACTTCAAGAGCCCCCTGGACGGCTCGGCGCACCGTTTCACGCCCGAGGTGAGCATGGGAGTGCAGCACCGGCTGGGCGCCGACATCATATTCGCCTTCGACGAGCTGACGACGCTGTTCAACACCCGGGGGTACCAGGCCGAGGCCCTCGAGCGCACCCGTCGCTGGGCCCGGCGCTGCCTGGACGAGCACGCGCGCCTGACGCGGGCGCGTCCGCACCGGCCCTACCAGGCGCTCTTCGGCGTCATCCAGGGAGCCCAGTACGAGGACCTGCGCCGCAAGGCCTGCCGCGACCTGTCGGCGATGCGCTCGGCCGGCCCGGACGGGCGGCCCTTCGACGGCTACGGCATCGGAGGCGCCATCGAGAAGGCCCGCCTGGGCGAGATCGTCGGCTGGTGCGCTGCCGAGCTGCCCACCGGCAGGCCTCGCCATCTGCTCGGCATCAGCGAACCGGACGACCTGTTCGCCGCCTGCGAGGCCGGCGCGGACACCTTCGACTGCGTCAACCCCAGCCGCGTGGCGCGCAATGCCGCCATCTACACCGCCGACGGGCGCTACAACGTCACGACCGCGGCGAGCCGCCGCGCCTTCGCGCCGCTGGAGGACGGCTGCGACTGCTACACCTGCACGCACTGCACGCGCGCCTACCTGCACCACCTGTTCAAGGCCCGCGAGATCGACGGCAAGGTCCTCGCCACGATCCACAACGAGCGTTTCACCATCCGGCTCGTCGACCGGATCCGCCGGTCCATGGAGGACGGCGACTTCGAGGACTTCCGCAGCGAGTGGCTGGGCCGCTACAACACCAACGGGGGACGGGCGGGCCGAGGCCCTGCTGGCGGACGGCCGTGACGTTCCACCGGTCCGGATCATCGGCCATGATCCCACCATTGACGCCCCCATTCGTGGCAGGATCATGGCATGAGTGAGATCAACGAGGATCTGTCCCTCGGCGAGAGCGCGGAGAACAGCGACCTGGCCCAGCTTTCCCAGGCCGATTCGCTCATCGACCGCGGTGTCGCGGACCCCCTGGACGAGGGCTTCGTCGCCCCCGATCACTGGTCCGCGGCCCAGCGTTTCGGAAACACTCCCGCGGAGATGGCGCAGGGCGAGACCATCGACCAGCGCGTGGCCCAGGAGGAGCCCGAGCCCGACGGCGGGCCCGAACCGGACTGGAACCCCGACGGCGAGAAACGCCAGGTCGGCTCGACGCGAGCCGGGCGCCTGGTGGCCCCCGGCGGCAGCACGGGCGCGGACACCGAGCCCCAGGCCGTCGCCTCGGACGTGGGGATCTCCGGGGGCGCGGCCAGCGCCGAGGAGGCCGCGATGCACGTCATCGACGAGGAGGACCTCGCCCGTCATGACGACGAGGACGGCGAACCCGCCGGGGTCACGGGCTGAAAGCCCCGCGTACTCGGGCGGCACCATGGTCCGGCGACGTGGCTGCCGGCCATGACCCGAGCCCGCTGCGTACCAGGGTGGCGCTGCAACCCGGGTACGGACCGGCCCGCGCCGGGGCGGCCGGGTGCAGGGGTTTCAGCTCATGATTGATGTCCCGGATCGAAAAATGATCATCTCGTTCGACGAGACAGATTTTTATCTTGTCGGGCGCGCCGACAGCGACTGATCTCGTGAAAAGCGCCGCAGACGCCCCCGGAACGGTGTTTCCGGGACGATGCCCCCGCGGGCGGCGACTCGAAGTGGTGAATCGTCGTCTCCTCGCTGGTCGGCACGACCGTCGAGTTCTACGACGTGGGGGCCGCTGATCTCATCGCGGCCCGGTCCGCCGTCGACCGCTTCGGCTCCGGCGCCGTCGGCCCCCGAGCGTCATGGCCCTGTGCGCACTCGCCTCGCCGGTCGCCATGAAGGGGACCAGGAGCATCGACCCGGGCACCACGAGCCTCGACGAGGTGCCCGCCGGGGGCTGACCGACGGCCCGGCAAGGCCCCGGCCCGCAGTGGCCCGGCGGCGCGCACCGCGTAGGATTGACTGCGGTACCATCCACCAGACGGGATCGTCCTCCTGCGAAAGGCCCTGTTTGACCAGTACGAACATCCGGCGTGACGACAGCGCCGACGACATGGAAAACCAGGGCGTGCGCACCATCCTGGTGCCGGCCTCGCTCGACATGGTGAACCTGCTCGGTCCCCGTGACGAGTTCCTGCGCCTGCTCGAAGGGCGCCTCGACGCGGACATCATGGTCCGCGGCAATCGCATCACCCTGACCGGGCCGGCCGATGCGGTCGAGATGGCCTGGCAGGTGTTCACCGAGATGGTCACCATCGTCCGCACCGGCCAGGGCCTGACCGGCGAGGCCGTCGAGCGCATCGTCGCCATGGAATCGGATGACTCCGGTGTGCACCCCTCGGCGATCCTCACCCAGAACATCCTGTCGAACCGCGGACGTACGATCCGCCCCAAGACGCTCAACCAGAAGCGCTACGTCGATGCGATCGACGCCCACACGCTCACTTTCGGCATCGGCCCGGCCGGTACCGGCAAGACCTACCTGGCCATGGCCAAGGCCGTCCAGGCGCTGCAGTCCAAGCAGGTCAACCGCCTGATCCTGACCCGCCCGGCCATCGAGGCGGGGGAGAGGCTCGGTTTCCTGCCCGGCACGCTCTCGGACAAGATCGACCCGTACCTGCGCCCGCTGTACGACGCCCTGCACGACATGCTCGACCCCGACCGCGTGCCGAAGCTCATCACCAGCGGCGTCATCGAGGTGGCGCCGCTGGCGTACATGCGCGGTCGCACGCTCAACGACGCCTTCATCGTCCTCGACGAGGCCCAGAACACGAGTCCCGAGCAGATGAAGATGTTCCTGACCCGCCTGGGTTTCAACTCGAAGATCGTCGTCACGGGAGACACCACGCAGGTGGACCTGCCTGATGGCACGCAGAGCGGCCTGCGCCAGGTCGAGGGCGTCCTCGATGGCATCGAGGACATCGCCTTCTGCAGGCTGACCGGCCACGACGTCGTCCGGCACAGGCTCGTGGGGCGCATCGTCGCCGCCTACGACCGATATGACACCGCCCGCGCGCGCCAGCCCGGCCGTGTGCGCCAGTCCGGGCGCCGATGGGAGCAGCAGTGATCGACATCAGCAACGAGTCCGGTGGGCAGGTCGACACCCGGGCGCTCGTGCGCCTGGCGCGCTACGCCCTCGACCGGCTGCGCATCCACCCCCAGTCCGATCTGTCGATCCTGCTGGTGGACGAGGACACCATGGCCGCTTACCACAAGCAGTTCATGGACCTGGATGGCCCGACCGACGTCATGAGCTTCCCGATGGACGAGATGCGCGCGCCGGCCGACGACGAGGAACCGCCGCAGGGCCTGCTCGGCGACATCGTCATCTGCCCGGCCTTCACCGGCGCCCAGGCCGGCGGCAACGGTCGCACCAATCAGGAGGAGATGGAGTACCTGCTCGTCCACGGGCTGCTGCATCTGCTCGGCCATGACCACGCCGAGCCCGAGGAGAGGGCCGTCATGTTCGGCCTCAACGACCGCATCATCGCCGACTGGCAGGGAACCGGATGACCAGCGGTCAATGGATCGCGCTGGCCGTCGCACTCGCTGCGACGGCCAGCGCCAGTCTGCTCGCCGCCGGCGAGACCGCACTGCAGGTGATCACGCCCTCGCGCGCCCAGCACATGGTCGATGACGGTGTCGCCGGCGCCGTGCGCGTCGCCGAGATCGAGGCCGACCCGGCCCCGACCATCAACACCGCGATGCTCCTGCGCATCATCTGCGAGATGATCGCCGCCTGCGCGGTCTTCTGGGTGCTCTTCGAACATCTGGGCCTCACCTGGGAGCGCTTCGCCGTCCCGGTACTCATTCTCACCCTCGTCGCCTTCATCTTCTGGGGTGTCATGCCCCGCACGCTCGGCCGTCAACACGCCGAGACCGTCGCCGGGCGCGCGTCCGGGCCGCTGCGCCTGTGCACTGCGCTCCTCGGCTGGCTGACCAGCGCGCTCATCCTCGTCGGAAACGCGATCACACCGGGCCGCGGCTACACCGACGGGCCCTTCGCCTCCGAGGAGGAGCTGCGCCAGCTGGTCGACATCGCCGAGCAGAACGATGCCATCGAGCACGGCGAGCGCGAAATGATCCACTCGGTCTTCGAGCTGGGCGACACGCTCGTGCGCGAGGTCATGGTGCCCCGCACCGACGTCGTCTTCATCGAGTCCGGCAAGACGCTGCGCCAGGGCATGAGCCTGGCCCTGCGCTCGGGCTTCAGCCGGATCCCCGTGATCGGCGAGAACCTCGACGACGTGCGCGGCGTCATGTACATCAAGGACCTCACTCAGCGGGTCTTCGACAGCCCTGGCGCCGAACGCGCAGAGACCGTCGATCAGCACATGCGGCCGGTCGCCTTCTGCCCGGACTCCAAGCCGGTCGACGAGTTGCTCGCCGAGATGCAGGCCAGCCGCAACCACATGGTCGTCGTGGTGGACGAATTCGGCGGCTCGTCCGGCCTGGCCACCATCGAGGACCTCGTCGAGGAGATCGTCGGAGAGATCACCGACGAGTACGATGCCGAGCCCGACATGGCCGAGGAGCTCGGACCCGGCCGCTGGCGCATCTCGGCCCGCATGCCGCTGGACGAGGTCGGCGACCTGTTCGGCCTCGAGCTCGCTGACGAGGACGTCGAGACCGCCGGCGGTCTCATGTCCAAACTGCTCAACCGCGTCCCCATCCCCGGCTCGCGCGTCGAGTGGCAGGGCCTCGAGTTCACCGCCGAGCGGGCCACCGGCCGGCGCCACCAGATCGACACCATTGTCGTCTCCGGGTTGCCCGAGCCGACGACAGACGAACAGGAAACAGCCGTTGAGTGAGTCCATGAAGTTCCCCGAGGGATTCCGAAGCGGTTTCGTCTGTTTCGCCGGACGCCCCAACGCCGGTAAATCAACGTTGACGAATGCCCTTGTCGGACGCAAGATCGCCATTACCAGCTCGAAGCCCCAGACCACTCGTCATGCGGTGCGCGGCATCGTCCACCGCGAGGACGGTCAGCTGGTCATCGTCGACACGCCGGGTCTCGGCAAGCCCCGCTCGCTGCTGCAATCGCGCCTCAACGACCTCGTCCGCGACACCTGGGCCGAGGTCGACGTCGTCGCCCTGGTGATGCCCAGCGACGAGCGCGTCGGGCCCGGCGACACCTACCTGGCCGAGCAGCTGGCCGGCCTGCGGGCGGGCTCCAGGTCCGTGGCCATCGCCACCAAGACCGACCTGGTGAGTGCCTCGCGCCTGGCGCAGCATCTGGCCCGCATCGACGCTCTGCAGACCGAGACCGGCGTCGTCTTCGAACAGATCGTGCCGTGCTCCGCGCTCAGCGGCGACCAGGTGGGGGAGGTCGCCGATGCGCTGCTCGGGCTCATGGGGCCCGGACCGGCGTTCTACCCCGACGGCGAGATCACCGATGAACCCGACGAGACCCTGGCGGCCGAGCTCATCCGCGAGGCGGCCCTCGAGGAGGTGCGCGACGAGCTGCCGCACTCCATCACCGTGTCCATCGACGAGATGGGCCTGCGCGGCGGGCGCCACCGGCTGCTCGACGTCTACGCGAGCCTCATCGTCGAGCGGGACTCGCAGAAGGGCATCATGGTCGGCAGGGGCGGCGAGCGCATCAAACGCATCGGGACCCGCGCGCGCCGCCAGGTGTCGTCGCTGCTCGGCACTCCCGTGCACCTCGACCTGCGGGTCAAGGTGGTCAAGGACTGGCAGCGCGACGCCAAACAACTGAACCGACTGGGATTCTGAGAGGAACGCAATGGCACTTTTCGGGCGTGAGCGCCGTGCCGCATTCGGCACGCGACAGATCTTCGAGCGTCTCGACAATGCGCGAGGTGCCAAGGTAGGGGCGGTCGTGCACGATCTCGGTGCCACCAACGTCCTGACGTTCTCGGTCATGCCCGTCGAGGGGGGCCTGGTCGAGGTGAGTTCGCGCATCGAGTGCGAGAACGCCAACCCCTTCACCTGGACGCACGCCCTGACCAGGGTCGACAACAGGCTCCATGACCTGGAGCGCACTGCCGACATGCCCGATCCCAGCGTGCCCGTCTGGGCCGAGTACGCCATCGCCAACTATCTCGCCGACAAGTCGGGCCACCATCCGATCGAGTGCACGATGATCGACGAGATCACCGGCGAGCGCCGTCGGGCGGTCTTCGCCTGGGCCGAGCCCGAGACCATCACATGGACCCTCGACGGGGTACTGCACCGGCGCTACACGGTCGACTCCGGGCAGATCGTCTCCAGCGAGCAGGGCGCCCTGACCGCGATGCTCGTAGCGGATGAGGACGACCTGCTGTCGGACATCGACCCGGGCATCCGCTACCGTGTCATTGACTTCATGAGGGACGCCAACAGGCGATGAGCCCGGGCCGTGGTGCCGTGTCGGGACGCGGGGCTCGGTCATGAGACGATTGAAGAGCACAACGCACTAGAGGAGGCAATCATGGCGATTTGCGAGAGGCGCGCCGCCAGGAAGGCGAGGAGGAAGGCGGCCAAGGCCGCTGCGAGGTCCGGGAGGGCCCAGGCCAAGAGGGGCTCGTTCATCGGTCGCTGCGTGCGCAGGCTGTTCATCTGCACGGTTGTCGCCGCCGGTGTCATCGGTGTCGTGGCCTATCTCGGCCGTCCGGGCACGGGCGACGGCGAGGGCGCCTGACTGGACCCGCCGAGGCGAAGGTCGCCGGCCTCCGTCTTGGGGCGGCTAGCGCCTAGCAGGCGGCGTCAGCCCACCAGGTGAGTCTCCCGTTGGACATGGTCAGGAAGACCTCGGTCCGGGCGATGCGCTCGGGATCCATCTGGAGCGGGTCCTCGTCGAGGGCGATGAGATCGGCGTGGCCACCGGGCACCAGCGCGGCGATATGCGCGGTCGAGGCGCGCAGAGCCTGGGGGACGCTCAGCGACTCGGAGGCGTTCCACGCCTCCTGCCCCGGGTAGGAGCGCAGCACGGCGGTCTGGATCGCCAGCCATGGGGCTATCGGTACGACCGGGGCGTCGGTGCCGAAGGCGAGCGGCACCCCGGCCTCGAGCATCGAGCGCAGCGGGAAGAAGTGCTCGGCCCCGGTCGGCCAGCGGTTCTGGATGAGCTCCCGGTCGGCGAGCATGTGCACGGGCTGAACACTGGCGCGGAGACCGAGCTCGGCCATCCGGGACACGCCCTCGGGCCCCGGTACCACGGCGTGCTCGATGCCGCCGGTGGCCCCGGTCTCGGCGTAGCAGTCCAGCGCCATCTCGATCGCCTCGTCGCCGATGGCGTGGACCGCGATCTGCAGGCCGCTCAGCTCCCCGCGGCTCATCAGGTTCGCGAGTTCGGCACGAGAGATGCTCGGCTCGCCATGCGGGTCGAGGCCCGTTCCCGGCTCGCCGTAGGGGTGGGTGCACCAGGCGGTCTGAGCTGTGAACGAGCCGTCGGCGATGATCTTGAGCGGACCGCCGCGCAGCCAGCCCGCCTCGTCGATGGGGTAGCCGGTGCGCATCCCGGCTTCGACGGCCTCGTCGAGGCTGTCGGCCCAGCAGGCGATGGCGACACGCAGCAACTGGTCGGGGCGTGCGGCGCGGCGTCGCCAGGTGCGGATGCGACCGGGGCCGTGCTGCATGTCGGTGACGCCTACGATGCCGCAGGAGGCCGCCTGCTCCTGCGCCTGGGCGACCCAGTCGTCCAGTACGGCCTCGTCGACCGTGCTGAACCGGTCCTCGAGCCGGAAGGCATCCTTCTCCCGCAGGACGCCGTCGGCGAGATCCTCGCGGTCCATGCCCCAGTGGCGCCGGGCGGCCCGGTTGGCCCAGGCGATGTGCAGGTTCGCCGCCACGACGACGACAGGTCGAGTCCCGCCGACCGCATCGAGCATCGCGCCGTCCAGGTCGTCGTCCCAGTCCCAGTGCCGGGCGCCCATCGCGATGATCGGCCGGTCATCGGAGCCGGCCTCGATGATGCGGCCCAGGTCCGCGCACAACTCGGCGGCGCTGCAGGCCCTGCCGGCGTCCGGACGCCGGCAGGCCATCGCCCACAGGTCGAAGTGCACGTGCGCGTCCCACAGGCCCGGCATGACCCAGCGGCCCTGCAGGTCGATCTCGGCGCCGTCGTCGCCGGCGCCCGTCGTGACCACATCGGAGCGGTAGATGCGGGAACCGCTGACCACAATGTCGTGGGGCCGGTCCGACGTGCCCGCCGCGAGATCGACCGTCCTGGCATTGCGAAGTCTCATGACGACCATCAAACTCTCTGCCGGGACGCTTCGCCGTGCTGTCCGGGCTCCCCGGACACGCTGTCGCACTGCTGCGAACCGTGAGCTAGCATGAAAACCGTGGCCGTCCACAGCTTCGCCCGTCTCGGGCTGCTACTTCCGTGCCGCAGTGGGATCCGATCCAAGTAGTCGGCCAGTCCCATTGCGGAGTGCTGTTGCGCCGGCGCCCGGGCCCAGCCCCGGAGTCTTCTCCTGGACAAGGATCTTTACATGACCACCGCTTTCATCGTCCCTCGAGTGTGCCCACTGGCGATTCCGGTTCAGCAGCCCAGCGGCATGAACGTCGGCCGCTACCGGGCCGCCGAGACGCTTCCGCTGCCGGACCGCACGTGGCCCGACCGGAGGATCACCAGGGCTCCGCGCTGGTTGTCCACCGACCTGCGCGACGGCAACCAGGCCCTCATCGACCCGATGACCCCTGGCCGCAAGCGCAAAATGTTCGATCTGCTCGTCCAGATGGGCTACAAGGAGATCGAGATCGGTTTTCCATCTGCCTCGCAGACCGAGTGGGACTTCGTCCGCTCGCTCATCGAGGACGACGCCATCCCCGAGGACGTCACCATCTCGGTGCTCACCCAGGCCCGTGAGGACCTCATCGACCGTACGGCGCAGTCGCTCATCGGCGCGCACCACGCGGTCATCCACATGTACAACGCCATCGCCGAGCTCTTCCGCCGCGTCGTCTTCGGCAATACCGAAGCCGAGACGATCCAGCTGGCCCAGCGAGGCACCGGCTGGGTGGTCGGCGCCATCGAGAAGCATCTGCCGAACACGCCCATCGGCTACGAGTACAGCCCGGAGATCTTCACGCAGGCGCCCACCGACTTCGCCGTCGAGGTCTGCAACGCCGTCATGGACGTCTGGCAGCCCGATGATGAGCGCGAGATCATCCTCAACCTGCCGGCCACGGTCGAGGTCTCCACCCCGAATGTCTACGCCGATCGCATAGAGTACTTCAGCCGCACCATCTCCCGCCGCGACAACGTCTGCGTCTCCATGCACTGCCACAACGACCGCGGCTGCGCCGTCGCGGCCACCGAACTGGGCATGATGGCGGGTGGCCAGCGCGTCGAGGGCTGCCTGTTCGGCCATGGCGAGCGCACCGGCAACGTCGACCTGGTCACCCTCGGGATGAACCTCTACAGCCAGGGCGTCGATCCCCAGGTCGACTTCTCCGACATGGACCGCATCCGCCGCACCGTCGAGTACTGCACCGGCATGCCCGTTCCGGCCCGCCAGCCATACGCGGGGGATCTGGTCTACACCGCCTTCTCCGGCTCCCACCAGGACGCCATCAAGAAGGGCCTGGAGGATTTGGAGGCCAGGGGGAGGGAACAGGGCAGGAGCATTCACGAAATCGACTGGCTCGCCCCCTACCTGCCCATCGATCCGCATGACGTCGGCCGCACCTACGAGGCGGTCATCCGCGTCAACAGCCAGTCCGGCAAGGGCGGTATGGCCTACCTCATGAAGAGCGACCACCACCTGGACCTGCCGCGCCGCCTGCAGATGGAGTTCAGCCGCGTCGTGCAGGATCACGCCGACGCGAGCGGCCGGGAGGTCAGCTCCGAGGACCTGTGGCGGATCTTCAACGCTGAGTACCTCGAGGGCGCCAGGCCGATCGGCGCCCTCGACTTCACGGTTGGCGCCGCGAAGGGGCAGACGAGCATCGACGCGACGATCGAGTTCAACGGCGAGGACGAGCGCATCAACGGCGAGGGCAACGGCCCGCTGTCCGCCTTCATCGACGCGCTCGGCCAGGTCGGCCTGGCGGTCAAGGTGCTCGACTACACCGAGCACGCGCTCACCGAGGGCGGGGACGCCTACGCCGCCTCCTACGTCGAGGCCGAGATCGGCCGCGGCGGCGACGCGCAGGTGCTGTGGGGAGTGGGCATCGACCCCGACATCACCACGGCGACCCTCAAGGCCGCCGTCAGCGCCGTGAATCGCGCCTGCTGACGACGGCTCGTGGTCTGTGAGGCACCTGTGCTGTGCAGGGTCCTCAGAGCAGGTGGTCCAGGTAGTCCGCGAGAACGGTGACGTGGTCGTTCCGGGCGTCCTTGGCCGCGTAGACGAGGGTGAGCCGCTGGTTCCCGCTGGCCTCCGCACGCTCCAGCAGTGCGGCCGGGGCCCCCGAGGCCTTCAGCTCCTCGGTGTAGCGGGCGGAGAACTCCTCGAAGCGCTCGGGCTCATGCCCGAACCAGACGCGCAGCTCGGCGCTCGGGGCCACGTCCTTGCACCACTCGTCGAGTTCGGCTCGGGCCCTCGAGACGCCGCGCGGCCACAGTCGGTCGACGAGCGCCCGATAGCCGTCCTCGCCGGATGCCTGCTCGTAGGCGCGCTTGATGACTATCTCCATGGTCATCCGGTCTAGCACGGAACGGGCCGGGGCGGAAGAACGCCCGGGCCCGGTCCGCCTCCCCGGGCTCAGGCCTGCGCGCCGCCGAACCGGCGGTCGCGGCGGGCGTACTGCTCGACGGCCGCCCACAGATCGCGGCGGTCCCAGTCGGGCCAGAGCTTGTCACTGAACAGCAGCTCGGCATAGGCGCTCTGCCACAGCAGGAAATTACTGGTGCGCTGCTCTCCGGAGGTGCGGATGAACAGGTCCACGTCGCCCAGGCCAGGGTGGTACAGGTACCTCTGCACCGTCTTCTCGCCGATCCGGTCGGGGTTGAGCCTCCCGGCCCTCACGTCGCGGCCCATGACCGCCATCGCGTCGGCGATCTCCGCGCGTCCGCCGTAGTTGAGGCACAGCTGCAGATTGATCGTGGTGTTGCCCCGGGTCTGCTCCTCGGCCGCCTGCAACTCGTGCAGCACGCTGGCCCACAGTTTCGGCCTGCGTCCGGACCAGATCACGCGCACCCCCAGATCATCCATGAAGTCGCGGTGGGTGTGGATCATGCGGCGGCTGAAGCCCATGAGGAAGCGGACCTCGTCGGGCGAGCGCCTCCAGTTCTCGGTGCTGAAGGCGTACATCGACAAGGTCCCGATGCCCATCTCGATGGCGCCCTGCAGCACCTCGATGAGCACCTTCTCGCCCACCTCGTGGCCCTTCGTGCGCGCCATGCCGCGAGCCCTCGCCCAGCGTCCGTTGCCGTCCATGACGATCGCCACATGATGCGGGACGAGCTCGGCGGGGATCCGCGGGGCCCTGGCGCCGCTCGGGTGCGGATCGGGCGGACGCACGGGGCGCGAGGACGATGCGTTCACGAGCACCACAGTAGCGTTGCGGCGACCGGATGGATCGCCTGCGGCGGGGATCCGTTCGCCCGTGAGCGGACAGGCCGGGCCGTGGCGGTACCGCCCAGGGCCCGCCTGCGGCGGCACAATGGGGAGGTGCCCACTTACCGTGACGAGGCCATCGTGCTGCGAACCCACAAGCTGGGCGAGGCCGACCGCATCATCACGCTGCTGTGCCGCGGCCGCGGCAAGGTCCGCGCCGTGGCCCGCGGGGTGCGCCGCACCTCCAGCAGGTTCGGGGGGCGTCTCGAGCCGTTCAGCCACGTCGACGTGCAGCTGGCCCTCGGACGCAGTCTCGACGTCATCACCCAGGCCGAGTCCCTGCACAACTACGGGGACCTCCTCGTCGGCGACTACGCGCTCTACACGACCGGCGAGACGATGCTGGAGGTCGCGGACCGGCTCATGGCCATCGAGAACGAGCCCTCGCAGCGCCAGTACCTGCTGCTCCAGGGGGCTCTGCGCGTTCTGGGCCGGGGGACGAGTGACGGGCCCCGGCCGGCCCCGGTGATCCTCGGCTCCTATCTGCTGCGCTCGCTGGCGATCGCCGGTTACGCGCCGGTACTGGACTCCTGCGCGCGGTGCGGCCTGGGGGGGCCGCACGAGTGGTTCGCCCCCGCCGCAGGTGGCATGGTGTGCAGCTCCTGCCGGCCTCCCGGCTCGGCCCGCCCGGACCGGGCCTGCTGGGGCCTGATGAGTGCTCTCATCACGGGGGACTGGCCCGCCACGAGGGGCGTCAGCGACCAGGTGGAGCGCCGGGCCGTCGGTTTGATCTCGGCCTTCGCCACCTGGCACATGGACCACGGCCTGAGGGCCCTGCAGCTGGTCCCGCAGGCATGAGGGCGGTCCCCGCCGCCGGCATCCGGCGGTTGCCGCCGGGTGGGCGAGCGTCACGGTCCCCGCCGGTGCGAGGTCAACGCCCCGGCGATGGATGCGGTGGCCTCCGACGTGTCGCAGGAGATGCTCGGCAGGCCCGTGTCCGTCGTTCGGACGCAGTGCACCTCGGAGGACGCACCGTACCCCGGCGCAGCGCCCACGAGGCCGGGGCCGGAGCGCCGGAGGTCCAGCGCTCCCGCGTGTCGAACGTTCACGACGACGGCGCCGACGCCGTCGAGGCGGGCGTCCGCATGACAGACGTGATTATCGAGACGATCAGGCGGAAGGCCTCGGGCGTCAACCCCGAGGCCTGAGCCGGGGACGGCCCCGCGCGATCAGGGCCCGGCCGCCCCGCTTCTGGTGCGTGCTCCCCGGCCGGGGCCGGGCAGGTGCCCCAGGGGGCGGGCCGGAGGCGCGATGCGGTGAATTCCCTCGGGGGCGCCCTTGTTTTACTGACCTTCTCACTTGGGCTACTCTGTGACCCGGAGGTCGCAGATGTCCCAGTCGAGGATGCCGAGACGGCCCGATCCCGAGGAACTTCAGAGGGTTTTGGAGGACTTCTCGGAGGCCACGGGCCTGGCGACGGTTGCGGTGGACACGCAGGGTGTCCCGGTGACGCAGCTGTGCGCCTTCACGGAGTTCTGCAGGGCGATGCGCGCCGATCCGCTGCGTTCCAAGGCCTGTCACGGTTGCGATGCGCACGGCGGTCTTCAAGCGCTGCTCGAGGGCACCCCGCAGATCTACCGATGTCATGCCGGGCTGGTCGACTTCTCGATCCCGTTGACCGATGGCGACGCCTACATCGGGGCGATCCTCTGCGGTCAGGTCCGGATGCCCGAGGCCGAGATGCCCGATCCGCTCCTGGCCCAGTCCGACTGGCACGGCGATCCGCATCTCGAGGAGCTCTACAACAAGGTGTCTGTGGTGAGCCGCCGTAGGATCGCGGCGGCGGCCGAGACTCTCCTCGGCCTGCACGACATCGTCGATCTGGCCCTGCGCAACGAGGCCGAGACCGATCGGCACGATGACGGCGACGCCTCCTCCAGGCGGGCGCTGTCCCTCGTCCCCCCGTCCCGCGTCACCGCGTCCGATGAGCGCGTCCCCGAGGCGCAGCAGCGCAATCCCACCGAGATGATCACCGCGGCGATCCGCCGCGAGGATCTGCGCTCGGCCTTCCTCGAGGCCGCCACGGTTCTGGATGGCGCATACGCGAACGGCGTCCTCGAGGCGATCCGCGAGGGGCGCCTGCGCCTGGACGAGATGATCCTGGCCGCGGCCATGGCGTGCGCACCGCGCACCGTGGTCCGGCTGCGCCAACTCATGATGCACGAGCGCCGGCGCGGCGACGTCGACCGCTTCGAGGCGCAGCTGGCCGCGGAGCGCTTCATCTGCATGGTCCTCGACGAGTACCAGCGTCAGCGCCCGCGCCGCCATCGCGAGATCAACGACCTGCTCAACGACATCGCCCGCCACCCCGGGCAGGCGATCTCGCTCACCGAGGCCGCGAATTCCCTGCACTGGTCCTCCGGGCACCTGTCCAAGTTGTTCAAATCCGTCACCGGCTGCACTTTTGTGTCATATGTCACCACGCGTCGTGTCGAGCGGGCGAAACTGATGCTAGCGTCAACGCAGATGCCGGTTCAGAAGATCTCTGCCGAGCTCGATTTCAGCCAGGTGAATTATTTCTCCAGGGTTTTCCGAGCAAGTACAGGAATGTCTCCGAGTGAATATCGGCGTCATTGTCTGTCGCGCGAGGAAAGGCATGGCGGTGCTGCAGTTCCAGGTTCCAACAAGGGTCGTCTCCGGGCCTGACGCGCTCAGCGCGCTGAGCGCCCTGTCCGGCCGTCGTGTCCTCATCGTCACCGATGGCCTCATGGCCACCGCACCTCTCATGGATCAGGTGCGCGCGCGCCTGGGCGATGCCCAGGTGCGGGTCTTCTCCGATGTCCAGCCGAACCCGGACACCCGTGTCGTAGCGGCCGGGCTCAAGGAGTATCTCGAGTTCGGCCCCGAGGCCCTCGTCGGTCTGGGCGGCGGTTCCCCCATCGACACGGCCAAGGCCGTACGACACATGGCCAGGCAGCAGGGCGAAGAGCTGGCGGCGGGCTTCATCATCATCCCCACCACCAGCGGCACGGGCTCCGAGGTGAGCTCCTTCGCGGTCGTCACCGATCCGCAGACCCGTACCAAGATCCCGCTCACGGACCCCGACATGATCGCCGACGTGGCGATCCTGGACCCCGAGGCCGTGCGCACCTGCCCGCCCGGGCTCACCGTCGACTCGGGCATGGACGCCCTGAGCCACGCCATCGAGGCCGTCGTCGCGGTCGGTCACAACGATCTGTCCGATGCCCTGGCCGAGAAGGCCGTGCGCATCATCTTCCGCTACCTGCCCCGCAGCTACCGGAACGGCGAGGACGTCGAGGCGCGCGATCACATGCAGAATGCCGCCACGATGGCCGGCATCGCCTTCCAGAACGCGGGCCTGGGCATCGTCCACGGCATCTCGCATTCGATCGGCGGCAGCTTCCATGTCGCCCACGGCCGGCTCAACGCGATGATCATGCCCCGCGTCATGGCCTACAACGCCGGCGACCTGTCGATCGGCCGGCCGCTGTCCGACACGGCCCAGCGCTACTGCAAGCTGGCCTACCACTCCGGCATGCAGGCCACCAACGAGCGGAACTACGTCATCAAGCTGGCGCGGCGTGTCGAGAAGCTGCGCGATGCGCTCGAAATGCCCGCCAGCGTCACCGGGGCCGGCGTCGACGGGCACGAGTTCATCGAGGCGATCCCCGACATGGCCAGCACCGCCCTGGCGGACTTCTGCACCAGCGGCAATCCCGTCGAACCGACCCACGACGACATCGTCCGGATCATGCGCGAACTCGTCTGATCCGTCGACCCTGCGGGCCCGACGGGCTCCCGGGCCATGCGCTGGCGGGCGGGGAAGAGCGGGCTCAGGCCAGGCGCGCCTCGAGCTCGGGGATCCCCTCGCCGGTCATGGCCGACACGACGTAGATCTCCTGGGCGCCGGCCTCGCGCAGGTGCGCCGCGGCCCTGTCGACGGCGTCCTGGCCGGCCGCGTCCTTCTTGGTGACCACGCCGATGGCTGGCACGGTGAAGAAGGTGGTGAAACCCGGGGGGTACTTGGCCTCGGCGACGGTGGCCGAGGCCAGCATGACCACGAGGTCCCGGTCGAAGGAGGCCAGACGCAGGGCGTGCTTGTAGAAGGGCAGTTCGAGGTACTCTCCGGGGGTGTCCACGACATTGTCCTCGGTATTGATCGTCTCGGTCTTCTCGTAGGTGATGTCCCGGCCGTGCAGGCGCTGCATGAGCGTCGTCTTGCCGCAGCCCACGCTACCGACCATGAGAACGCGCTTCATGTGAGGGTCAGCGGAGGACGGGCGAAACCGAGCTCGTCGCACAGGACGTCCACGGCCGAGTTGATGGAGGACTCGACGTCGGCCAAGCGCCCGAGGATGACGAGGGAGCCCGAGAACCGATCGACGAAACCCAGCTCGACGCTCGAGGACTTGGTGGCGATGTCCGCGGCGATGATGGCCGCCTCGCTCGGGGTGATCGTCATGATGCCGATCGAACCGCCGTCGGGCGGCAGACCGATCTTGGGGTACAGGCCCTCGTCCGGGTTGGACAGGACATGCGCCAGCGTGACCTGCTTGCCCGGGACGAACTCCTGGATGATGCGCTGCTTGTCGGCCATCATCGCCTCTCGTCCTGGCCGGCCCCGCCGGCAGCGGGGCCGGCTCCATCGTGGTGCGGTGCGGGCGCTCTTCCGCAGCGGCCGGTGGAGCCGCCGCGGTTTCCCGGCCCGGTGACCCGTCGGAACCCTGCGAGGAGCCGTGCGCCGGGCGGCACCGCGGATGCATTGTGGGTCACCGGTGCGTGGGCGCGTCAAGAAGGGGGCGGGGACTCGCCCGGAAAATCTCCCCGATGGCAGAACGGCGCTGAATATTTGTATTTTTTGGTTCCTCGGGCGATTTTTTGGTCTCGGTCCCAGGACGGGAATCGGGCCAAAATGTAGAGCTCGGGATGACCTTCTCTCTGGATCCATGACCTAGAGTCGGGATTACTTCCCGCCCGTGGCCGGCGTGGTCAATGGCGGCTCGTATCAAGTCCAACGGAGGAATTCAGAATGCAAGAAGCCCTTGGCATGGTGGAGACGAAGGGTTTCGTCCCCGCCGTTGAGGCCGCGGATGCGATGGTCAAGTCGGCCAATGTCGTGCTCATCGGCAGCCAGCGCGTCGGATCCGGTCTGGTGACCGTGCTCGTCCGCGGCGACGTCGGCGCCGTCAAGGCGGCCACCGACGCCGGCGCCGTTGCCGCCCAGAACGTGGGCGAGCTCGTCTCGGTCCACGTCATTCCCCGCCCCCACACCGATGTGGAGAAGATCCTCCCGTCCATCGACCAGAAGTGAGGCGCTGACCGAAAATGGCTAACGATCAGCTCGTCGACCAGATCATGTCGGCCGTCATGGACAAGATCGCCGCCGGCCGGCCCGCCCCCGCTCCTGCGCCCGCCGCCAAGCAGCAGGTCACCGTCCCCGAGGCCACCCAGTTCGTCGGGGCCACCGCCCTCGGCGACACCATCGGCCTGGTCATCCCGAACGTCGACCCGCAGCTGCACAAGCTGATGGACATCGACCCCGGGTTCCGCTCGATCGGCATCGTCGGTGACCGTACCGGCGCTGGTCCGCACATCTTCGCAGCCGATGAGGGCGTGAAGGCCACCAACACCGACATCGTCTCGATCGAGCTCCCGCGCGACACCAAGGGCGGCGCCGGTCACGGCTCCCTCATCGTCTTCGGCGCCGAGGACGTCTCCGACGCCCGCCGTGCCGTCGAGGTGACTCTCGGCGAACTCGAGCGCACCTTCGGCGATGTCTACGGCAGCGACGCGGGCCACCTGGAGTTCCAGTACACCGCCCGCGCCTCCCACGCCCTGAACAAGGCGTTCGGGGCCCCGCTCGGCAAGTCCTTCGGCATCACGGTCGGCGCCCCGGCCGCCATCGGCGTCGTCATGGCCGACACCGCGGTCAAGGCCTCCACGATCGACGTCATCGGCTACTCCAGCCCCAGCAAGGGCACGAGCTACTCCAATGAGGTCATCGCGGCCTTCTCCGGCGACTCCGGCGCCGTGCGCCAGGCCATCGTCGCCGCCCGCGAGGTCGGCCTCGGCCTGCTCGGCGCCATGGGTGAGGCTCCCGTCTCGACCACCACCCCGTACATCTGAGGAACGAGGCATCTTCGTGAGAAGCAAGCGTTTCGAGGCACTGGACGCGCGTCCGGTCAGCCAGGACGGTTATGTGAAGGAATGGCCCGAGGTGGGCCTCATCGCCATGAACTCGCCGGCCGACCCCACCCCCTCGATCGAGATCGAGAACGGTGTGGTCGTCGAGCTCGACGGCAAGAAGCGTGAAGATTTCGACATGATCGACACCTTCATCGCCGACTACGGCATTCGCCTGGACAATGCGGTCGAGGTCAACACGACCCCGTCGCTGGAGCTGGCCCGCAGGATGGTCGACTTCAACGTGCCGCGCTCCGAGGTCGTCAAGCTGACGACGGCCATGACCCCGGCCAAGATGGTCGAGGTCGTCGGCAGCATGAACGTGCTCGAGATGATGATGGCCGTGACCAAGATGCGTTCACGCCTGTTCCCGGCCAACCAGGCCCACGTGACGAACGTCAAGGACAACCCGGTGCAGATCGCGGCCGATGCCGCCGAGGGCTCCCTGCGCGGCTTCGCCGAGGAGGAGACGACGGTCGGTATCGTGCGCTACGCGCCGTTCAACGCCATCGCCAACATGGTCGGAGCCCAGGTCGGCCGTCCCGGCATCCTCACCCAGTGCTCCGTCGAGGAGGCCACCGAGCTCGCCCTCGGCATGCGCGGCTTCACCGCCTATGCCGAGACCGTGTCGGTCTACGGCACCGAACAGGTGTTCATGGACGGCGACGACACGCCGTGGTCGAAGGCCTTCCTGGCCTCCTGCTATGCGTCCCGGGGCCTGAAGATGAGGTTCACCTCGGGTACCGGCTCCGAGGTCCAGATGGGCTACGCCGAGGGCAAGTCCATGCTGTACCTGGAGGCCCGCTGCCTCTACTTCACCAAGGGCGCCGGCTCCCAGGGCATCCAGAACGGTTCGGTCTCCTGCATCGGCGTCCCCGCAGCCGTTCCCGGCGGCATCCGCGCCGTCCTGGCCGAGAACCTGATCGCCGTCAGTCTCGACCTGGAGTGCGCCTCGTCGAACGACCAGACGTTCACCCACTCGGACCTGCGTCGTGTCGCCCGCTCGCTCATGCAGTTCGTGCCCGGCACGGACTTCATCTGCTCGGGCTACTCGGCCACGCCGAACTACGACAACATGTTCGCCGGCTCCAACTGGGACGCCGACGATTTCGACGACTGGCTGGTCATCCAGCGCGACCTCAAGATCGATGGCGGCCTCGTGCCCGTCACCGAGGAGGAGGTCGTCCGCGCCCGCAACAAGGCCGCCCGTGCCATGCAGGCCATCTTCCGCGAGCTCGGCCTGACCGAGATCACCGACGAGGAGGTCGAGGCCGCCACCTACGCCCGCGGTTCGCAGGACATGCCGGCCCGCAACGTGGTGGAGGATCTCAAGGCCGCCGAGGATCTCATGAAGCGCGGTCTGACCGGCGTCGACATCGTTCACGCCCTCATCCGCGGGGGCTTCGAGGACGTCGCCGAGCACGTCTACAACATGCTGACCCAGCGGGTCGCCGGCGACTACCTGCACACCTCCGCCATCCTGGACGAGAACTTCCATGTGATCAGCTCCGTCAACTACCCCAACACCTACGCCGGTCCGCTCACGGGCTACCAGATCAGTGACGAGAAGTGGGCCAGGCTGTCGGACATCCGTCAGGCCATCAGTCCTGAGAGCATCTGAGGTGAGCACCATGGACGAGAAGACGCTCCGCAGCATCATCGAGCAGGTCGTCAGCGAGTTCGCCGGAGCCCGGACACCGGCGGCCGCCCCGGTTCCGGTGGCCCCCGCGGCCGCGGCGCCCGCGGCCCCTGAGCCGTTCGGCTCGGACCGGGAACTGGTCATCACCGAGGACGGTCCCGCCCAGCGCGGCACCGATCCCCGTGAGGTCGTCATCGCGCTCGCTCCCGCCTTCGGCGGGGTCATCGACAGGACGATCATCGACCTGGCGCACGCCGACGTGATCCGTGAGGTCTGCGCCGGCATCGAGGAGGAGGGCCTGAACTACCGCTTCATCCGGATCTTCCGCACGGCCGACGTGGGCTTCATCGCCCACGACGCCGCCGAGTACTCCGGCTCGGGCGTCGGCCTCGGCATCCAGTCCCGCGGCACCACGGTCATCCACCAGAAGGACCTGCCCCCGCTGTCCAACCTCGAGCTGTTCAGCCAGGCGCCCCTGATCGACCTGGAAACCTTCCGCGCGATCGGCAAGAACGCCGCCCGCTACGCCAAGGGCGAGTCCCCGGACCCCGTACCGGTGCGCAACGACCAGATGGCCCGACCCAAGTACCAGGCCATCGCCGCCCTGTTCCACATCAAGGAAGCCGGACTCTGCGATCCGAAGAAGAAGCCCCAGGCCCTTCGGGTCGAGTACCGATAGGAGATGCCATGGATTCGGAAGAACTGATCCGTCAGATCATGAGCGAGGTCATGGCGAACCTCAATCAGGACAACGTGACCTTCGCCAAGAGGGCCGCCGGCCCCGCCGGCGCCGCCCCGGCGTCGTCGGATCGCGTCGACAAGTCCCAGTACCCGCTGAGCGAGAAGGCGCCCGAGAAGATCCGGGCCGCCAACGGCCGCCCGTTCTCGGACTTCTCCTTCGAGAGGCTGAGGAGCGGCGAGCTCAAGGCCGATGACTTCCGCATCGCGCCGCAGACCCTCGAGCTCCAAGCCCAGGTGGCCGAGTCGGACGGCCGTGACGCCCTGGCGCGCAACATGCGCCGCGCCGCCGAACTCATCGCCGTCCCCGACGACGAGCTGCTCGAGGTCTACGACGCGCTGCGCCCGTACCGTTCGACCAAGGCCGAGCTGTACGCCATCGCCGACAAGCTGGAGAAGGACTACGGCTGCACCATCAATGCGGCCTTCATCCGCGAAGGCGCCGACGTCTACGAGAAGCGCGGTCGTCTCAAGGACAGCGAGTGAGCCCGCGCCCGTTGAAGTCCCGTCGCTGATCACGAGGAGATCCGTCCCCATGGCCTTCATCGCCGGTGTCGACATCGGCAACGCCACCACGGAGGTGGCACTGGCAGAGGCCCCTGCCGGTGCCCCCCCGAGCTTCCTGGCCGCGTCGACCATCCCCACAACGGGTGTCAAGGGCACGCCCCAGAACACCCAGGGCGTGTTCCAGGCCCTCACCGTCGCCCTCGAACGGGCCGGTCGCGAGCTCAGTCAGCTCGACCTGATCCGCATCAACGAGGCAGCGCCGGTCATCGGCGACGTGGCCATGGAGACGATCTCCGAGACCGTCATCACCGAGTCCACGATGATCGGGCACAACCCGGCGACCCCCGGCGGGCTCGGTGTCGCGGTCGGCACGACGATCTCGATCGACGACCTCGGACTCGCCCGGGCGGGGGAGCAGTACATCGTCATCGCCGACCGCACCCACGGCTTCCAGACCGTGGCCGAGCGGATCAACGCGGCCGCCGACCGCGCGAGGATCACCGGCGCGATCCTGCAGCTCGACGACGGCGTGCTCGTCAACAACCGTCTCGAGCGCAAGATGCCCATCATCGATGAGGTCAGGCTCATCGACAAGGTGCCCGTGGGCATGCCGGCGGCGATCGAGGTGGCCCGGGCCGGCCGCGTGATCGAGACGCTGTCGAACCCCTACGGCATCGCCACGCTCTTCGACCTGTCCCCGGCCGAGACCGCTTCGGTCGTCCCGATGGCGCGCGCTCTGGTGGGCAACCGCTCCGCCGTGGTCATCAAGACCCCGGCCGGCGACGTCACCGAGCGGCGCATTCCGGCGGGGACCTTGCGCTTCATCGGCGAGCGCAGCGCCGACGTCGACGTCGAGGCCGGCGCCGACGAGATCATGCGCGTCGGCGCCCAGGCCGGCTCCCTCCAGGACATCAAGGGCGAGCCCGGCACGAACATCGGCGGCATGATGGAGAAGGTCCGCGTCACGATGGGCCGGCTCACCGACCGCGATCCGTCGGGCGTCCAGATCACCGATCTGCTCGCCGTCGACACCCAGGTTCCCCAGTCCGTCACCGGTGGGCTCGCCGGCGAGTTCTCGCTCGAGGCGGCAGTCGGCATCGCCGTCATGGTCAGGGCCGACCGCCTGCAGATGCAGCGCATCGCCGAGGACATGACAGAGCAGTTCGGCATCCGCGTCGAGGTCGGCGGCGTCGAGGCCGACATGGCCATCCGCGGCGCGCTGACCACCCCCGGCACCTCCAGGCCGATCGCCATCCTCGACATGGGCGCCGGCTCGACCGACGCCTCGGTCCTGCGCGGCGAGGACAGCAGGGCGACCTCGATCCATCTGGCCGGCGCCGGCAATATGGTGACCCTGCTCATCGCCTCCGAGCTCGGCCTGGAGGGCACCGACCTCGCCGAGGACATCAAACGCTACCCGCTGGCCCGCGTCGAGACGCTGTTCAACATCCGCCACGAGGACGGCACCGTTCAGTTCTTCGACGAGCCGCTGGCTCCCGAGCTGTACGCGCGTACGGTCATTCTCCACCCCGAGGGCATGGTCCCGCTTCCCCTGCGCCAGCCGCTGGAGGTCATCCGTCAGGTGCGCATCCGGGCCAAGGAGCGCGTCTTCGTCACGAACGCGATCCGCGCCCTCGCCGCCGTCAGCCCCACGCGCAATGTGCGCGACATCGCCCATGTCGTCCTGGTCGGCGGCTCGGCCCTCGACTTCGAGATACCGCAGCTGGTCACCAAGGCACTCGGCGAGTACCGCGTCGTCGCCGGCCGTGCCAACATCCGCGGCACCGAGGGCCCGCGCAACGCCGTCGCCACCGGTCTGGTGCTGTCCTGGCAGGACCGCTCATGAGAGCCGGCGAACAGGACAGGCCGACCATCGGCGTCAGGGCGTCCCCGACGGTGAGCGCCGAGCACATCGACCAGATCGGTTACGGCATGGAGGAGGAGGGCGTCCCGTGGTCGGTGACGCGCAGCGGGTCCTCCGATGCCGCCGTGCTGGCGCACGAGGCCGCGCTGGCCTCGCGCTTGGGCGTCGGCGTGGGCGTCTGCTCCGGACGGATCGTCATCACCACCGAGAAACTCGACGCCGACAGCCCCTACATCACGCTCGACGTCGACCCGGCATGGACGCGCGCCCGCGACATGGGCGCCAATGCCGCGCGACTCGTCAAGCGCATGCCGCTGATCGGGGTCACCAATGAGTGAAGGAGACACAATGCTCACGAACGCCCTGGGCGAGATCGAGGTCCTCGGTCTTCCGGCGGCCATCGAGGCCGCCGACGTCGCAGTGAAGTCCGCGGACGTCAGACTCATCGGTTACGAGACCACCGATGGCGCCGGCATGGTCACCGTCAAGGTCGAGGGCCAGGTCTCGGCGGTGCAGTCGGCCATCGCGGCGGCCCGGACCTCAGCGGAGCGGGTGAGCAGGGTCTTCGCGGTCTCGGTGATCCCCCGTCCCAGCGCGCAGCTCGACGACGTCGTCCTGTCCCCGGCGACCGTTGGCCCCGGAGCACCTGCCCGTGCGGGCCGGGCCGTCGAGAAGGCCGCGGCCGAGAATCCCCGGCCCGTGGAGGGGCCCGCTGAGACGGGCGCCGGGACCGCGCCGGGAACGGAGGCCGCGGCGAGGACCGGCGACACCGGGAAGAGGGCGCCGGCCAAGAGCAGGGCAGTCGGCGCCGGGGCTGCGAGCCCGGGCGGTTCGCCGGTCCGCAAGACTTCCAGCGCCGGCGGCGATGGGCCGCAGGCCGAGAAGAAATGAAATCAGAGGAGGGAAGAAACCATGGGTGAAGCGCTCGGTCTCATCGAGACCAAGGGTTACATCGGGGCTGTGGAGGCCGCCGATGCCATGACGAAGGCCGCCAATGTGACGCTGATCGGCTACCAGAAGGTCGGCGCCGGACTGGTGACCGTGATGGTGCGCGGCGACGTCGGCGCGGTCAAGGCCGCTGTTGACGCCGGCTACGTCGCCGCTACGAATGTCGGCGAGGAGGTCCTCTCCCGCCACGTGATCCCGCGTCCGCACAACGACGTGGAGAAGCTGCTGCCGAAGCAGTCCTGAGGGATCGGGTGAGGCATCGATGACCGCGGACACGGCAGCACCGCCCGACCGTGAACGGGCGATCCGGCGGTTCGCCGAGCTCGTGAGCACGGGCGAGACCGCCGAGTACGAGGGCGAGCTGCGGCTCGGCGTCGACCTCGGTACCGCCAACATCGTCGTGTCCGTGGTCGATGCCGCCGACCGCCCGGTCGCCGGGGGCTGGATGCACTCCACGGTCGTGCGCGACGGCGTCGTCGTCGACTGGGCCGGCGCGACCGGTGCGGTGCGCAGGCTCACCCGGGACGTCCAGGACCGCCTCGGGTACCGGTTCGACCGGGCTTCGGTGTCGATCCCGCCGGCGATCGGCGCCGGCGACGTCAGGGTCTTCGAGAACGTGGTGGTCGCCTGCGGCCTGGACGTCGCCGAGGTGGTGGACGAGCCGGTTGCGGCGGCCCGCGCGCTCGGCATCGCCGACGGCTGCGTGATCGACATCGGCCACGGCACCACCGGGGTCTCGGTCTTGGAGAGAGGCCGGGTGAGGCTGTCGGTCGATGAGGCCACCGGTGGTCACCACATGACACTCGTCCTGGCCGGCGCCCACCGCCTGCCCTATGCGGAGGCCGAGGCCATGAAGAAGGATCCGGCCCGCCGCGCCGACGTGATCGGTCTCATCCGCCCCACGCTCGACAAGATGGCCTCGATCGCCGAGCGCTCGCTCCAGGACGTCGACGTGCCGGTCGTCTACCTGGTAGGCGGATCCAGCGCCTTCCCCAACGCACCCGACGCGTTCGCCGCGCGCCTGCACCGGCCGGTTGTCCGGCCGGCCGAGCCCCTGTTCGTGACCCCGCTGGGCGTCCCGATGACGGCGAAGGAGATTCACCGATGAATGCCGATGACGTGCGCGGTCTCGTGCACAGTGCTCTTGCCGAGCTGGTGGCCCCGGCCCCCCGGCGCGCCCTGGTCCTGTTCACCGGCGCGCTGATCGGCTTCGAGAAGACGGTTCCCGAGTTGGCCATGCTGATCGGCGAGGGCGTCGGGCTCGAGGTCGTGCAGACCCCGAGCGCCGAGCGCATCCTCGACCAGGAGCTCATCGGCGCCTTGGGCATGACCCCGGCCACCAGGCAGCTGACCGGCAGCCACGACATGCTGATCATCCCGACGCTCACCCAGAACATCGCCGCCAAGGCCGCCCACGGCGTGGCCGACTGCCTGGCGAGCAATCTGGTCAACGACTACCTGCTGGCCGGCAAACCCGTCGTCGCAGCCGTTTCCGGCTGCGATCCGGATGATCCCGACAAGCGGCGCTGGTTCGGCGCCATCCCCGAGGGCTACGCGCAGATGATGCGCGCCAATCTCGCGACGCTGCGCACCTTCGGCGTGCGGACCTCGCGCGCCGGCTCCCTGGCCCGGACCGTACTGGCCGCCTACGAGCGCAGCGAGCGCGCCAGGATCCGCCCGATCACGACGGCCCTGGGTGCAAGCCGTACCGAGTTGCTGCGCATGCTCGGCGCGACCCCGGCGGTCACCCCGATGGCCCGGACCACGGCCTCGTCGGCCGCCGCGCCCGGACCCGGCACGGTCGTGTGCCAACAGAGACTCATCAGCCAGCGCGTCGTCCAGCGGCTGCCCCCCGGCACGCTGCTGCAAGTGCCCGCCGACGCGAAGATCACCGCGATGGCCGGAGACGTTGCGGCGAGCCGCGCCGTCACGATCGTCAAGGAGGCCTGAAAGATGTTCCTCGCCAAGGTGCGCGGCACCGTCGTCTCGACCAGCAAGGACGAGCGACTGATCGGCTTCAAGCTGCTCCTGGTCCAGCCGCTCGACGCCGACGAGGAGCCCGTCGACCGGCCCGAGATCGCCGTCGACACCGTGGGCGCCGGCACCGGCGCCACGGTCATCATCACCAAGGGCTCCTCGGCCCGCTTCGCGGCGTCCCGCAAGGACTCGCCGATCGACTCCACGATCGTCGGCATCGTCGACTCGATCGAGCTCGGGGGGGCCTGACCGTGCCGAACATATACACCCGCAGCGGCGACGGCGGCACGACCGGCCTGTTCGGCGGCTCGCGCGTGCCCAAGCAGTCGTCCCTGGTCGAGGCCTACGGCACGGTCGACGAGGCCAACGTGACGATCGGCGAGGCCAAGGCCGCCACGGACGACCCGCATGTCCGCGCCGCCCTGCACCACATCCAGCAGCGCATGTTCACGCTGGCCGCCGAACTGGCCAGCGATCCCCGGGGCCGCGAGATTCTCGACGACAAGATCGGCACCGATGACGTCACCGATCTGGAACGCCTGATCGACGAGTGCTTGGCCGTCACCGGTCCGCAGCGCAACTTCGTCGTCCCCGGTCGCGACGCGCTCTCCGCGGTCCTCCACCGCGCCCGCACGGTCGTGCGCCGCGCCGAGCGCCGGGTGCTGACCGCCGTCGGCTCCGAGACGATCCGTCCCGAGGTCATCACCTACCTCAACCGCCTGTCCGACGCGCTCTACGCGCTGGCCCGTCTGGCCGAGCACCGCCACGACATCGCCCGCATCGAGCAGGTGGTGCGCGGGGCGGTCGCGCGCGCGTTGTCCGACCCGGGCGCCGCCGCGGCCCTCGCCGGCGCGGACGGGACGGGACCCGGGGCGCCGGGCCCCTACGAGCTCCCCCGGTACGACCTGGCCGTGCTGCGGCTCATGGCCGAGGCGGCGCAGGCCAGAGCCGTCGAGATCGGCGTCCCCTGCGTCTTCGCCGGGGTCGACGACGGCGGAAACCTGGTGCTCCTGGAGCGCATGGCGGGTTCTCTCCTGGGCAGTCTCGACATCGCCCAGGGCAAGGCGTTCACCGCGGCCGCCTTCCAACGGCCCACGGCCGAGCTCAAGGACGCCTCGGGCCCGGCCGGAGAGCTCCACGGGATCCAGCAGTCGAACGCCGGCCACGTGGTCGTCTTCGGGGGAGGACTCCCGGTCTTCGTCGACGGCAGGCTGGCCGGGGGCATCGGCGTCTCCGGCGGAGCGGCCGCCCAGGACGAGTCGATCGTCGCATACGCATTGTCAACAGCCCAGAAGGAGAGCCGTCCATGAGCATCAGCCCCGAACTCATTCAAAAGGTCGTCCGCGAGACCGTGCAGGAGGTCGTCGCGCGTCGGGCCGGTGCGGCGAGCCCCTGCGGTGACGGCATCTTCGCCGACATGAATGACGCCGTCGAGGCGGCCGACAGGGCGTGGAGCCGGTACCTCGACTGCTCGATGCGCGATCGCAGGTGCTACGTCCAGGTGATCCGCGACGTCTGCTCCGAGGAGTCCGCCCTGAGGCACATGGCCGAGGCCGCCGTCGAGGAGACCGGCATGGGCAACGCGCACGACAAATTCCTCAAGAACCGCTACGCGGCCCTGGACACCCCCGGCACCGAGGACATCGTGACCGAGGCCTGGAGCGGCGACGATGGCCTGACCACCATCGAGTTCTCGCCCTTCGGCGTCATCGGCGCGATCACCCCGACGACGAACCCGACCGAGACCGTCATCAACAACTCGATCGGCATGCTCGCCGCCGGCAACGCCGTGGTCTTCAGTCCCCACCCGCGCGCCACCGGGATCACCCACTGGCTGATCCGCCGGATCAACAAGGCCCTGGCCGAGGTCGGTGCCCCCGCCGACCTGATCACCACCGTCGAGAGTCCCTCGATCGAGAACACCAACGCCATGATGGCCCACCCGAAGGTGCGCATGCTCGTCGCCACCGGCGGCCCGGGCATCGTGAGATCGGTCCTGTCCAGCGGCAAGAAGGCCATCGGCGCCGGTGCCGGCAACCCGCCGGCCGTCGTCGACGCCACCGCCGACATCCCGCAGGCGGCCAAGGACATCGTCGACGGCGCCAGCTTCGACAACAACCTGCCCTGCACCGCCGAGAAGGAGGTCATCGCGGTCGACTCGATCGTCGACCTGCTCAAGTTCGAGATGCTCAAGCACGGCGCCGTCGAGATCAGGGACCGGGCGGTCGTCGACAGGCTGGCCTCGTTCGTGGCCGAGGACGGCCGCGCCGTCCCGAAGTGGGTCGGCAGGCCGGCGGCCGTGCTGGCCGCGGAGGCGGGCCTGACGGTCCCCGAGGACACCCGGCTGCTCATCGCGGAGGTCCCCTTCGAACACACCTTCGTCCAGACCGAGCTCATGATGCCGATCCTCGGCGTCGTGCGCGTCAAGAACATCGACGAGGCCATCGACAGGGCCGTCGAGGCCGAGCACGGCAACCGCCACACGGCGGTCATGCACTCGCTGGATGTCAAGGCCCTGACCAAGATGGGCAAGAGGATCCAGACCACGATCTTCGTGAAGAACGGCCCGTCCTACAACGGCATCGGCATCGGCGGGGAGGGCTACCCGACCTTCACCATCGCCGGTCCGACGGGGGAGGGCCTGACCTCGGCCCGCAATTTCGCGCGCCGCCGCCGCTGCGTTCTCAAGGGCGGCCTGTCGGTGCGCTGACGGGTGCGCCGGGCCCTGCCCCGGTGGGAGGGGAGGGCCCGGCCGTCTCACTCGGTCGCTATGGCCTCCAGCACCGGCAGGCGGGCGGCCCGCAGGGCAGGCCACAGCGCCGCGATGACGCCGACCAGGCAGGCGATCACCAGCATCATCACCAGCTGGGTCCAGGGGATGACCAGTTCGGTCAGGCCCTGATCGGCCAGCACCGCGCGCAGGGCGCCGGCCAGTAGGACCCCGGTGGCGCCGCCCAGTACGGTCCCGTAGACGGCGATGAGCACGGACTCGCAGACTATCTCGCCGGCCAGCTGCGTCCTCCCCAGACCGACGGCCCGCATGAGGCCGATCTCCCGGGTGCGCTCGGAGACGGACAGGACCAGGGTGTTGACGATGCCGAGAACGGCGATGACCATCGACAGCCCCAGGAGCGCGTACAGGACGGCGAGCATCTGGTTGGCCTGCTGGCCGACCTGGTCCGAGAGCTGATCGGCGTCCAGGACCTCGAAGACGTAGGTCGGCGAGACGATCTCCTGGATCTGGCCGCGCACCGACTCCGGGTCGGCCCCCGCCGCGAGCCTGACGAACAGGCCCATCGGGCTGGCCAGGACCTGCCCCGGGTCGGTCGGCACGGCCTCGGACCACGAGCCGACCGCCGCGGTCACCTCGGGGGGGACGTAGAGCGTCCCGGTGATGCCCTTCGGGTCGGCGAGGGCGCTGACCGTGGCCGTGATGCTGCCGGTGGACCCCGAGATGGTCACCTCGTCGCCGATCGCCAGGCCGGTGGATGCGAAGGCCGCGACGTGCGTGGAGTCCAGCGAGTCCAGCGAGCCGCTGGTGATGCCCGGATCGTAGAAGTCGGCGTAGGTCCGGGGATCGATGGTGTCGATGTAGCCGGTCAGCTTCTGGCCGTCCGGGGCCGTCACGGTGGTCAGGGCGCCGGAGTAGCCGGTGGTCGCGGCGACACCGTCGAGGGCCTCGATCCTCTGGGCCATCCCGGCGGGCAGCGGGGATGTCTGGTTGGTGGCCGCCGAGCGCACCATGAGGTCGGCGCGCATCGAGTCATTGACGATCGTGGAGATCGACGCCCGCATCGAGGCCGTGACCGTGGAACCCGCGCACACCAGCGCCATGCCGATGACGAGGGCGGCGGAGGTGGCCGCCGTGCGCCGTGTGCTGGCCGCCAGGTTGCGCGCCGCCAGGCGGCCCCCCGGGCGCACGAGCCGCAGGGGGAGCCCCAGGACGGTGACGACGGGGCGCGCCAGGACGGGGGAGACGACGAGCAGCCCCACGATGAGGGCGCCCGCACCCGCGCCGAGGACCGCCGAGCGGTGCGGCATGCCCCCGGCCGTCCAGGCGGCGATGACGCCGGCCGCCCCGGCCGCGGTCAGTAGCGCCCCCAGGACGCCGCGCAGTGTCAACGGTTTCTCCCGGGACCCGGAGGTCGATCTCATGGCCTCGACGGGCGCGGTCAGGGCGGCGTCCCGAGCGGGCAGGAGGGCTCCGAGGACGGTGACGAGCAGGCCCGTGAGGAGGGAGGCGACGATGATGCCCGGCGTCATGGGGACGCCGCTGTCCGGCAGCGGCATACCCATGGCCTCCAGCCCCGCCACGAGCAGACGGGTCAGGCCGGTTCCGCCCAGAACGCCCAGGGCGGAGCCGATGGCGCCGATGATGACGGCTTGGAGGAGCACTGTGGCGAAGACCGACGCCGGGGAGGCGCCGATCGCGCGCAGGAGGGCGAACTCCTTCACGCGCTGGCGCACGCTCATGGCGAACGTGTTCATGATGATGAACGATCCCACGAACATCGCCAGGATCACGAAGACCATCAGGAAGGTCTGGACGTAGCCGAGGATCCGCTCGATGGAGTCGTTCTGCTCGTCGATGCTCTCGGCCCTGGTCTGGAGGCGGACGCCGTCGGGCAGCAGGGGGGCGATCTCCTGGGAGACCTCCGTCGCGGAGGCCCCTTGGTCCAGGTACACCGAGATGGAGGAGACCTGGCCGTTCGGCGCGGCCGCCGGTACGAGCCAGGACGAGTCCATGCCGACGACGGTGGCCCCCGCCATGGAGGCCCCGAAGCTGAACTCGCCGACGACCTCGACCTCCATCGGCACTCCGTTGACGACGAGGTGGGTGGTCTGTCCCAGCGCCAGGCCCGAGCGCCTCAGAGCGTCGGACTCCAGGGCGATCTGGTTCTGACCGACGGGCCGGGAGCCCGCGACCATCTTCTCCCCCAGACCGTCCGGGAAGATCGGCAGGGCCATCGACGGGGCTCCGGTGGAGGCCACGGGGGTGTTGTCCGCGCCGACGAGGGTCACGGGGACCGAGGAGACGGGGTGCGCGGCCTGGACGCCGTCGAGCCGGGCGATCTGGTCCGCCAAGGCGGCGTCGACCGGTTCCGTCGTGATCCCGGAACCGGAGCCGGACCCGTCCACGCGGGGGCCGGTGACGTACAGGTCCGCCGTCATGGTGGAGGACGTCAGGGCGGAGAAGGTCTCGGAGAGGACACCGCGCAGGGCGAGCGTGCCGGACAGGAAGGTCACTCCCAGGACCACGGCGAGGGCCGTCAGGAGGAACTGCCCGGCGTGGGTGCGCACGGAGCGCCAAGCGACGCGCCTCACCGCTCCGACCCCCGGGCCGCGCCCGGTCGGCGGGCGCCGTCCTCGTCGCCTTCGTCGGCGCGCCGTCTGCCCGGTGAGCCGAACTCGTCCAGAGCCTCCAGGACCCGGGTGCGGTCGGGCCGGTCCATCTCGGCGACGACGCGGCCGTCCCTGAGGAAGAAGACGGTGTCGGCCCAGGCCGCGGCATCGGGTTCGTGAGTCACCATGACCACGCTCTGCTCCAACTCGTCGACGCTCGAGCGCAGGACCCTCAGGACCTGCTCCGTGGCGCGGGAATCGAGATTCCCGGTGGGCTCGTCGGCGAAGACGACCGCCGGGCTGCCGATGAGCGCCCGCGCGCAGGCCACCCGCTGGATCTGGCCGCCCGAGAGCTCGGCCGGCCGATGGCGGAGACGGTCCTGGAGCCCGACCGCCTCGATGATGCGCTCGAAACGGGCGCGGTCGACCCTCCGGCGGGCGATGTCGAGGGGCAGGGTGATGTTCTCCTCGGCTGTCAGGGAGGGCACGAGGTTGAAGGACTGGAAGATGAAGCCGATGCGTTCGCGGCGCAGCCTGGTCAGGCGCCGCTGGCTCAGCGAGGAGATCTCCTCGCCGTCGAGGACGATCGTGCCCGAGGTGGCCTTCTCCAGACCGGCCAGGCAGTGCATGAGCGTCGACTTGCCCGAGCCCGAGGGGCCCATGATGGCGGTGAAGTGCGCGCGGGCGATGCGCACGTCCACCGCGTCCAGCGCGGTCACGCTGTTGTCCCCGTAGCCGAAGGTCTTGGTGAGGGCATGGGTGAGGACAACGGGGCCGCCGTCCGGGTCGTGCGGGGCGGCAGGGACGGCGTCGGCGGGGGCCGGCCCTGCCGCCCCGGGCACGTCGGGCCGGTGTTCGAGGGAATCGCCGCTCTCGTCCGAGCTGTATCCTGTCATGGGTTGAACCCTATCGGTCGACTCCCGGACAGGACAGCTCCGCAACGCTCTCGGAGGACCGATCCGGTTGATCATGGATGTTTCACGGACCGGGACGGATACCCGTGGGTCCGGCCTCCCGGTCGCCCGCCGGGGAAGACGAGGCCCGCCGGAGCGCGGGGCCGCACCGGCGCCATGAGCTCCATGCCGCGGCCAACCGCCACCGGGGCCTCCGCCTCGCGGGCTGACCGTGCGGCTGCGGCCCCTCCGGCTCGGGGGACGGGTCCAGGGGGTCAGTTCGTGATCAGGCTGTGACCCATCCAGGCGCGTACCTGGGCGGGGGAGCGACCGCAGTCGAGCCACAGCCGGGCCGCGGTGTGCCGCAGGTCGACGAGGCGGCGGCCCTGGCCGGTGCGCGGCCAGTCGAGCGTCCGCAGCACCGAGGTGCGGTGCAACTGGCAGCCGCGGTCCGTGGTCATGGCCAGCTGATCGGGGCGGGCCCCGGCGGTGAGCTCGGTCAGCGCCAGGATGGCGCACCTGGACAGCGGCACGCGGCGGACCAGCTCGGGGCTGAACTCGCGGGTGCTCACGCCTTCGGGCGTGGACCTGCGGACGGTGAGACGGCCCTCGCGCAGGTGCACGTCCCCGACGAGCAGGGCGCGTGCCTCGGCCCAGCGCAGACCGGTATGGGCCAGGACGAGCATGACCAGCGCCAGGCGGCGGTCCCGGGCCTGCCACAGGCGGAAGGCCGTGTGCAGTTCGGACGCGGTGAACGGCAGCGCCGATGTGGCCTGCTCGGCGGGCCGGTGGGCGGGCCGGGGCACGGGGGACTCGTCGATGAGGCCCTGATCGCGCAACCAACCGAAGAAGGACGACAGGCTGGCGCGATGACGGCGCACCGAGAGCTCGCTGAGACCGCGTGACCGGAAGTGCCCGAGAAGCCGGTCCACGTCGGCCTGCGTGAGGGCACGCGGATCCTGGCTCAGGCAGGACTGGGGGATCAGGCGGAGCAGATCCTGGTCGGTGCGCAGCGTCTTGTCGGCGACGGCGCCGGCACGGGTGGCGAGCCATGCGTGGAGGTAGGTGTCCAGGCGCGGGGCCATCCGCCCGGGGGGCAGGAGGTGCAGGGGAGGCACGGGACTCGGCTCGTCCCCGTGGGGCTGTTCGAGTGGCCAGGTCGTGGCGCTCATGATGTCATCCTTTCGCTGCAGAGCAGGGTGACATCACGGTCACCGATGCATTCGCGACAGCGGTAGAGGGTCGGATCACCAGAGCGAGCATTCCGACTCGTCGGGTCCATGCCCGGCTCACGGCTGCGCGTCAGTGCCGGTTTCCCACCGGCTTCCCTCGCAAAGGCGACTTCGTTGTTGGGCTGAATCCTATCCCCTTGGGCTCCGCACGGGGTGGGCGGGGCGTTCCCCGGGCGGTTTCAGTCGTCGGCGGGTTCTCGGGCGGCGCACTCGGGGCAGGTGCCGAAGATCTCGACGTGGTGCTCAGGTCTGATGAAACCGTGCTCGGCCGCGATCGACTCGGACCATCTCTCGGCCGGGCCTCCGCTGATCTCGACGGTGCGACCGCAGTCGCGGCAGATCAGATGGTGGTGATGGCGCGCCGTCGAGCAGCGCCGGTAGGCCATCTCGCCCTCGGGCGTACGCCAGGTGTCCGCCTCGTCGTTGTCGGCCAGCGAGTTCAGGACGCGGTAGACGGTGGCCAGCGAGGCGCGCTCCCCGGCCCTGACCAGGTCGGCATGCAGCTGCTGAGCGGTGCGGAAGTCGCGGCCCTCGCCGAGGGTCTGCTTGATGAGCCGGCGCTGGCGCGTATTGCGCGGGGGGATCCTGTCCCGCGTGGTGGACTTCTCGGTGCTCATCGGCCATGCCTCCGTCCGCGATGCCATCAGGGGTCGGGCACCTCCGCCGGGACGCCCGAGTCGGTCGTGGGCAGATGATCCACATGGTCGCCGTGCTGCACGTGGCGCACCCCGCGCGCACCGGCGGCGACGCGGGTGCGCCCACAGGGGTCGTGCCCACTTGCTGCTCTCACTATAGGGTCATCGGCGCTCATCAGCGACCTTCTGCGGTTCAACCACGACCCGACGGGTGCGCTGACCATGAACACGACGATGGCGCTCACGACGATCGTCGCGCCCGAAGCCGTGTTCCAGTAGTACGAACCGATGACGCCGACCGCGCTGACCGCCAGGCCGATGCCCATCGAGGTGAGCAGCGAGCGGTGGAAGCCGGTCACCAGGTTGTTCGCGGCGGCTGCCGGGACCACCATCATGGCGCTCACCAGCAGCAGGCCGACGGTGCGCATCGACACCCCGACGGTGACCGAGGCCATGACGACGATGCACAGCTCGAGCGCCCGTACCGGCAGGCCCTGGCTGCGGGCGTAGTCCTCGTCCGCGCAGACCGCGAAGAGCTGGGGCGCCAGGCCGAGACAGAGGGCCACGATGACGACCGCCATGACCGCGACGACGATGACGTCCGAGAAGTTCACCGTCGTCAACGAGCCGAAGAGGTACTGGGAGAGCACGCCGGTGCCCCTGCCTGAGATGCCGGCCATGAGCACGCCGGTGGCCAGGCCTCCGTAGAAGAGGATCGCCAGGCCCACGTCAGCCGGGGCCTTGCCGCTCTGACGGGCCAATTCGATGGCCACTGCGCCGATGACGCAGATGATGATGGCCACCGGGGTGGGCGCCCAGCCGGTGACGAGGGCCAGCCCGACACCGGCGATCGCGACATGGCCCAGGCCATCTCCGAGCAGCGAGAGCCTGCGCTGGACGACGTAAGTGCCCACCGCCGGACTCATGAGGCCGGACAGCAGTGCCGCGACGAGTGCGCGCTGCATGAATGCCAGGGCGAGGACCGACATGTCAGCGCGCCTCCCCGGCCCCGATCGGACGGACGAGCCCGGGATCGGGCAGGAACGCGCTCGGGCGCTCGGGCGCGGGGTGGTGATCGCCGCCGGTGCCGCTGCCAGGTTCGAGCGGCCCGTCGTAGATCTTGTGGCCGGCGCGAATCATGATCGAGCGGTCGATGAGACCGGCCATGGGCCCGAGCTCGTGCAGGATCACCAGGATCGACAGGCCGTCGGCCTTGAGCGCGCCGAACAGCTCGGTCAGGCTCTCCTGGGCGGTCAGGTCGACGGCGGCCAGGGGCTCGTCCATGACCAGGAGCTCTGCCTGGCTGGCCAGCGCACGGGCGATGAGGCAGCGCTGCTGCTGGCCACCCGACAGGATGCCCAGCGGATCGCCGGCGCGGCCGGACAGCCCGACACGTTCGAGCGATTCGTCGATGACGGCCCGGTCGACGGCGCCGAGCGGGCGGAACGTCCTGCGGTGGGCCAGCCGGCCGGTTGCGACGATCTCGCGAACCGTGGCGTTGGCCACCGAGGACTCGCCGCGCTGGGGCACGTATCCGATGCGCTGCCACTGCCGGAAACGCGTCAGGGGCTCGCCGAAGAGCCGGATGCTGCCGGCGCTGGCCGGGATCAGCCCGAGCAGCGCCCTGACCAGGGTCGACTTGCCCGAGCCGTTCGCCCCGAGCAGTGCGACGGTCTCCGCGCGGTGCACCTGCGCATCGATGTCGACGAGGATCTGATGACCGCCGAGGCTCGCGCACAGTCCGCGGCAGGCCAGGACGGGTTCGGCTTCGGCGTTCACACGGATGCCTCCTTCGGTTCGGGCCGGTGGGCCGCTCGCCTCCGACGGCCCGTCATCAAGTGTCCACGCCCGCCGAAGCCGGCGCGGCGCCGCCTTGACGACGCACGTGGCGGGGACGATGCGCCCGGCGGTCGGTCACGGGGAAGAGCCCCGGCGTCCGCTGGGGACGGGCGCCAGGGCGGTGGGGAGGCGGCTCAGCCGCACTGATTGGCGGTCTTGAGAGCGGTCAGGTTGGACTGCATGACCTCGATGTAGTCGCCGCCCCTGGACTCGTCGGTGATGCCCTCGAGCGGATCGAGCACATCGGTCGACAGGCCGAGGTCGCCGGCGATCGAGGTGGCGACCTTGTCCGAGACGAGGGTCTCGTAGAAGATCGTCGTCACGCCGTTGTCCCGGGCCAGCTGCTGGACCTTGGCGATGCGCGCCGGCGAGGGCTCCTCATCGGGGGACAGGCCCGAGATGCCGATCTGGTTCAGGTCGTAGCGCTTCGCCAGGTAGCCGAAGGCCGCGTGGGTCGTCACGAAGCTCTTCTGCTGGCAGCTGCCGAGCACTGTGTAGTCGGAGTCGAGTCGGGCGAGCCGGCCGACGAGCGCATCCGCGTTCGCCCTGTACTGGTCGGCGTGGTCGCCGTCCAGCTCGCTGAGCTTGTCGCGCACCGCATTCGTGATCGTGATCATGTTCTGCGGGTCCAGCCATTCGTGGGGGTCCTTGGTGAAACTCCCCTCCTCATCCTCCTCGTCGGTGGCGCTCTCCTCGTCCTCCGCCAGGTCGACGGACTCGACCGGGTCCTGGAGGGTGACGATCGAGGCGACGTCGATCGAGTTCTTGGGCGTGTTCTGGGCCACGGCCTCATCGACGGCGGCCTGGAACCCGGTCTGGTAGAGCACCAAGTCGGCTTCGCCCAGGGAGGCGGTCTGCTGAGCGGTGAGCTCCAACTCGTGCGGCTCGGAACCGGGCTGGGTGAGGTCGGAGACCTGCACGTGGTCGCCGCCGACCTGCTCGGCGATGAACTGGAACGGGTAGAAGGCCGCGACGACGTCCACCTTGTCGGTGCCGTCGGCACCGCCCGATCGCCCACTCGACGATGAGCACCCGCTCAGAGCGAGGACGCCCGCCAGTACTGCGGCGATGGCGCGTGAGGATGCGGTGGCGGATCGGAGTCTCATGGGGCCAGTGTGGTCCAAAACACTCTCAAATGCAAATCGTTCGCAAAAATCGGATGTGCGGCGCACCGCCGCGCGTCCGCGCCGCGTGCGGTGCACGGCGCGAGAGAGCATGTCGGGCATGATTGGCCGGGGCCCGCGGGTCCGCAGCCGGTGCCAGCCAGGTACCGGCCCGTAGCCGGTCATTCGGCGTGACGAAGGAGCCATCAGTGGCAGAGAGCAAACTCGACAGGGTCATCGGCCTGTGCAAGCGACGCGGATTCGTCTTCCCGTGCGGGGAGATCTACGGCGGAACGCGTGCGGCGTGGGACTACGGCCCGCTCGGCGTCGAGCTCAAGGAGAACGTCAAACGGCAGTGGTGGCGCTGCACGGTCACCGGTCGCGGTGACGTCGTCGGCCTGGACTCCTCGGTCATCCTGCCGTCCGATGTGTGGGTCGCCTCCGGCCACGTCGCCGTCTTCAACGATCCGCTCGTCGAGTGCCTGGCCTGCCACAAGCGGTTCCGCGCCGACCAGCTGGCCGAGGAGTACGCCAACCGCAAGGGCATCGCCGATCCCGACTCGGTCGGCCTGGCCGAGGTCCCCTGCCCCAACTGCGGCAACCGCGGCCGGTACACCGAGCCCCGCGACTTCAACATGATGCTCAAGACGTACCTGGGTCCGGTCCAGGACGAATCCGGTCTGCACTATCTGCGCCCCGAGACGGCCCAGGGCATCTTCATCAACTTCAAGAACATCCTCACCACCACGCGCATGAAGCCCCCGTTCGGCGTCGCGCAGACCGGCAAGAGCTTCCGCAACGAGATCACGCCCGGCAACTTCATCTTCCGCACTCGCGAGTTCGAGCAGATGGAGTTGGAGTTCTTCGTCGAGCCGGGCACCGATGAGCAGTGGCACCAGTACTGGATCGACCACCGCAAGGACTGGTACACCGGCCTGGGCATCGCCGAGGAGAATCTGCGCCTCTACGAGCACCCGACCGAGAAGCTCTCGCACTACTCCAAGCGGACCGTCGACATCGAGTACAGGTTCGGCTTCGCGGGCGGCGAGTGGGGCGAGCTCGAGGGCATCGCGAACCGCACCGACTTCGACCTGGGGACCCATGCCAGGCACTCGGGCGCCGACCTGACCTTCTTCGACCAGGCCAGGAACGAGCACTACCTGCCGTACGTCATCGAGCCCTCGGCCGGCCTGACCCGCTCGCTCATGGCCTTCCTGATCGATGCCTACGCCGAGGACGAGGCCCCGAATACGAAGGGCGGCGTCGACAAGCGCACCGTCCTCAAGCTCGACCCGCGCCTGGCGCCGGTCAAGGCGGCCGTGCTGCCGCTGAGTCGCAACGAGAGGCTCTCGCCCAAGGCCCGCTCCCTGGCCGAGGAGCTGCGCGGGGCCTGGAACATCGACTTCGACGACGCCCAGGCCATCGGCAAGCGCTACCGCCGTCAGGACGAGATCGGTACGCCGTACTGCGTCACCGTCGACTTCGACACCCTCGACGACGATGCGGTGACGGTCCGCGAGCGCGACACCATGCGGCAGGAGCGCGTCGCGCTCCCGCAGGTGGGCGACTACCTGGCGGTCCGCCTGGTCGGTTGCTGAGCGCGGACCGTCCGGTGGCCGGTCGGTGCGCCCGCCCTGGGCTCAGCGCAGGTCCAGACCCACGTCGAGCACCGGGGCCGAGTGGGTGAGCGCTCCCACCGAGACGTAGTCGACGCCGGTGGAGGCCACCGCGGGCGCCTCGGGCAGGCGCAGGGTACCGCTCGCCTCGGTACGCACTCCCGCGGGCCGGCAGACCGCGACGGACGCGGCCAGTTGCTGGACGCTCATGTTGTCGAGCAGGACCAGCCGGGCCCCGGCCGCCACCGCCTCGCGCACCTGGGCCGGCGTGTCGCACTCGACCTCGCAGTCGATGCCGCCAGCGTGCTGCCGGACCGCTCGCAGGGCCGCTGCGATGCCTCCCGCTGCTGCGATGTGATTGTCCTTGATCAGTGCCGCGTCGCCGAGGCCCATCCGGTGGTTGAGCCCGCCGCCGCACCGCACCGCGTACTTCTGCAGGACCCTCATGCCCGGAACCGTCTTGCGGGTGTCGCGGACCGATGCGCGGTGGCCCCGGAGCGCGCGCACCCACGCGGCGGTGGCCGTGGCCACCCCCGACAGCTGGCCGAGCAGGTTGAGCATGGCGCGCTCGGCGGTGAGGATCTCCCGCGCCGGCCCCGCCATGCGCAGCACCTGCGCGCCCTCGCCCACCTCTTGCCCGTCATGGGCCATGGGCTCCACCCGGACCCTCCTGCCGCTCCGCGCGGCCAGTCTGCAGGGTACGAGCGCGCTCACCGGGACGCCGGCCAGGGTGCCGGGGGAGCGGGTCACGACGCATGCGACGACTTCCAAGCCGGGCCCCAGGACGGATTCGGTGGTGACGTCGCCGCCCCAGCGCAGGTCCTCGTCGAGCGTCGCGTCGATGAATCGCATGAGAGGTTCTGGCTCGAGCCCGGCCCCGCGCAGGGCCGTGGCGGTCCAGCCGGGTGCCCAGGACGGATGCAGCGCCCCGCTCATGCCTGTTCGCCTGCCGGCAGGACCTCGGCGGGGGTGCGGTCGGCGGCACGGCAGCGGGGACTCCCGTTCTCGTTCAGGTGCCAGTCCAGGTGATGGCGCCACTGAGGAGATGCACAGGGGAAGTCCTCGCGCCTGTGCGCGCCCCGCGACTCCGTGCGGGTTCGGGCGGCCGCCGTCAGCACGCCGGCGACGAGGGCGGCGTTCGTGGCGCTCAACGACTCGTGGGTGAGCCGTGCGGCGGACCGGGGGCAGTCGTCCAGTACGGCCCGCATCCGGGTCAGCCGCGGTTCGGAGCGCACCACGCCGCAGCAGTCCGCCAGCCCGCTCCGGATCTTCTCCAGCCACGGGCCGGGGACGAGGCCGGTCGTGGGGCGCGGGCACTCGTCGCCGGCCTCCCCGAGCGGCAGACCGCTGATCTCCCGTGCCGCGCGCTCGCCCATGATGAGTCCCTCGATGAGGGAGTTCGAGGCGAGGCGGTTGGCGCCCTGCACCCCCGTGCAGGCCGCCTCGCCGATCACGTAGAGCCCCGGCACGCCGGTCCGTCCCGTCATGTCCGCGCGGATCCCGCCGCAGTGGTAATGCGCACCCGGGCGCACGGGGATGGGCTCGGTGACCGGGTCGACGCCGCGCTCGCGGCACATCCGCAGGATCGAGGGGAATCGTTCCCGCCAGCCGGCGGCGCCCAGGCGGGTCGCGTCGAGGAACAGGTGGGACTCACCGGTGCGTCTCATGTGGGCGTGCTCGGCGGCCGAGACCACGTCGCGCGGCGCCAGATCGGCGAGGGGGTGGGCTCCCTGCATGACCCGCACGCCTTCGTGGTCGACGAGGACTGCGCCGTCTCCGCGCACCGCCTCCGAGACGAGCACGCCGCGGTCGCCCGGGCGCCGCCGCGGCGGAACGAGGACGGTGGGGTGGAACTGCAGGAATTCGACGTCGCGCGCCGTCGCACCGGCCCGCAGCGCTGCGGCGAGGCCATCCCCCGCGCAGACCGGGGGATTGGTCGAAGTGGGCCACAGCGCCGCGATGCCGCCGGTTGCCAGTACGATGATCCGGGCTCGGATGACTCCGCTCCGTCCCCGTCCGTCGAGGGCCCGGACGCCGCAGACGGCGCCGTCGACGTCGGTGAGGACGTCGACGACGCGCACCGATCCGCGCACCTCCGCCCCGCCGCTCGGGAGCGAGGCCAGCAGGACGCGGTGCACCTCGCGGCCCGACCGGTCCCCACCGGCGTGCAGAATGCGCCTGGCGTGGTGGCCGCCCTCCAGATGGAGGTCGATGCGCCCGTCCGGGCCCGAGTCGAACCGTGCCCCCGCTGTGATGAGCCGGTGCAGGGCCCCGGGTGCGTGGACGACGAGGTCGTGCACCGGACCGGGCGCGCAGAGCCCGGCGCCGGCGGCCATGGTGTCGTCGGCGTGGAGCCGGAACGAGTCCTCGTCGGACCACACTGCCGCGAGCCCGCCCTGGGCCCAGTCGGTGCTGGATTCGGTCGGCGAACCCCGCGTGATGACCATCGTGGGTACGTCCGCCCGGCACAGATCCCGTGCGGCGGTGAGCCCCGCCACGCCCGAGCCGACGACGAGGACGCGGGTGCGCCAGTGCCAGTCGGCGGGCCCGTGGGCCAGTTGGCATCCCTGGGCAACGGTCATCGTCATTCGCCCCCTCCGCTGCGCCCGATGGCGATCATGCGCTCCACGGCGGCACGTGCAGGCGGTGCGATCGACGCGTCTACGCGGACCTCGTCGCGGCCCTCGCGCAGGCAGGCCAGCAGCCTGTCGGGGGTCGTCATCCTCATGAAGGGGCATGCGGCGCGGGGGTTCACCGCGGTGAACCGGACGGAGGGGTTCGCCTGCCGGAGCTGGTGGAGCATGCCCACCTCCGTGGCCACGAGCACCTCGCCCGTCCCGGTGGTCCTGGCCGCCTCGAGCATGCCGCCGGTGGACAGCACCCTGATGCGCTCGGCGGGCAGTTCCCCGCGACCGGTCAGCCACAGCGCGGCCGTCGTGCACCCGCACTCGGGATGGATGAACAGCTCGGCGTCGTGGTGGCTGTGCACCTGGGCCATGAGCTCGGTGGGGGAGATCTCCGCGTGCACGTGGCACTCGCCCATCCACACGTGGATGTCGCCGCGCCCGGTCACGCGCCGCACGTGCGCGCCGAGGAACTGGTCGGGGCAGAACAGGACGGGCCTGTCGGGCGGTATCGATCTCACCACGTCGACGGCGTTCGACGAGGTGCAGCAGATGTCGGTCTCCGCCTTCACCTCGGCCGTGGTGTTCACATAGCTCACCGTCACCGCACCGGGGTGCTTCCGCTTCCAGGCGCGCAACTGGTCGGCGGTGATGGAATCTGCGAGGGAGCAGCCCGCGCTCGCGTCCGGGATCAGTACGCGCTTGTCGGGGGAGAGCAGTTTGGCCGTCTCGGCCATGAAGTGCACGCCGGCGAAGACGATGGTGCCGGCGTCGCAGCTCGCCGCGATGCGCGACAGTGCGAGCGAGTCGCCCACGTGATCGGCGACGTCCTGGATCTGCGGGGCCTGGTAGTTGTGCGCCAGGATGACGGCGCCGAGCCTGGCGGCCTGATCGCGCACGGCGCGGGCCCAAGTGCGCGTGGCTGTTGCGGTGATGGTCATGGAGTCCTCCTCAACGGGAATGCCCCAGCGGGTTTGCGTTTATGACTCTAAGACGAAAACTTAGCTTAATATCGTCTCAGAGTCGATGAACATCGTCGCGATACCATCGTGCCGTGTCGAACGAGCCGTTCAGGGACGATCGCGGGGTGGCGAAGTTCCGTCATGAGGTCGTCGCCGTGATCTTCCGGGTGGTACCGGTCGGGGGCGCACAACTGCAGGTGCTGATCTGGCGCCGGGCCCGGGAGCCGTTCACCGGGGAGCCGGCCCTGCCGAGCGGTCCGGTCGATGCCGGTGAGACGATAGACCAGGCCCTCGGGCGGCACTTGGCCGCGAAGCTTGACCTGACCGATCTGGGGCACTGCGAGCAGCTCATGACGCTGTCCGATCCCGGGCGCGACCCCTTCGAGCGCACCATTGCGACCGCCTATGTCGGGCTCGTCGGTCCGGACGTCGAGCCCGGTGGGGGCTCCGTCGGGGAGTGGACGCCGTTCGTGGGGCTGGACGGCATGGCGTTCGATCATCGCCGTATCGTCGGCGCCGCCCTGGACCGCGTCCGGGCGAAGATGTCCTACACCAACATCGCCTACGCGCTGGCCCCGGCCGAGTTCACGCTCGCGCAACTGCGCGACCTGTACATCGAGGTGCTCGGCCACGACGTCGATGCGACCAACCTCGGACGGGTGCTGAGCCGGCGCGGCGAGGTCGTCGAGACGGGCCGCCTCGCGATGCCGGGGGCCGGTGGGGGGCGCCCTGCGCGAACCTATAGATTTGGGTCATCCGGTTACCGCGTGACGGACCCGTTTGCGGTTCTCAGGCCCGTAAATCCGGCCACTGCGGCAAAATAGGTCTGCAAATCGTCCCAAAAGCGTGCCCCGATGCTGCGGGCCTCCGGGGACAGGGCATATGGTAGGACCAATTCGTCACCCGATTGGAGTAACTCATGAGCGTCACCGAGAAGGCGCGGGGGCAGGGGGACACGGTCGTCCGGCAGAAGCTCGGTCAGCAGCCGTCGAACGTGACCCTGAAGCTGATCATGGCCGTCACCGGCACGATCTTCGTTCTCTTCGTCTTTGTCCACATGGTCGGCAACCTCAAGCTGTTCCTCGGTGCTGAGGACTACAACGCGTATGCGGCCTTCCTGCGCACCTTCCTCTTCCCCTTCCTGCCCTACGAGGGCCTGCTGATGATCATGCGCCTGGCGCTCGGCGTCGGCCTGGTCCTGCACATCTGGGCCGGCACGCTGATCTACATCCGCGGGCGCAGGGCCCGCGGCAGGTTCGGGCGAAGGGGCATGAAGAAGAGGGCGTGGTTCGCCAAGTACATGATCGTCGAGGGCGTCCTGCTCTTCGCCTTCATCGTCGTCCACCTGCTCGACCTGACCATCGGCCGCGGTGTCGCCACCAGCCAGTTCCAGGAGGCCACGCACGAGATGGTCGGCAACGAGATGGTGGTCCACGCCCACGCCTACGAGAACCTCGTCGCCAGCTTCTCCCGCCCGTGGATGGCGATCCTCTACACGACCCTGATGCTCGTCGTGGCCCTGCACATCGGGCAGGGCGGCTGGAACGCCGTCAACGACTTCGGCGGGACCGGTCCGCGCCTGCGCAGGATCTGGTTCCTCGCCTTCCTGCTCATTGCGTTCATCATCATGGTCTGCAATGGCGCCCTGCCCATGCTCGTCCTGTCTGGGGTGATCTCATGACCAACATCATCAAGAACGTCATCGGCGCCGTGGCCGACAAACTCGACGTCACGGTGCCGGACGGCGCCGCTGCCCCGTCCGCCGCCGAGGCCGGTCATGGGCCGGGTCGCCCCTTCGTCCGCCCGAACGACGCTCCCCGCACGCGCGATGTCCTCGGCCCGGCCCAGAAGGCCGCCGGCTACGAGGTCGGTGCCGAACTCGACGCCCGCGTGCCCGAGGGCGACCCGTTGACCGCCTGGACCCGCCGCCAGGACGACTACAGGCTGGTCAACCCCGCCAACCGCCGCAAGATGAAGATCATCGTCGTCGGCACCGGCCTGTCCGGCTCCGGCGCCGCCGCCACGCTCGGCCAGCTCGGCTACGACGTCGACTGCTTCTGCTTCCACGACTCCCCCCGCCGCGCCCACTCCGTGGCCGCTCAGGGCGGCATCAACTCGGCCCGCGCCCGCAAGATCGACGGCGACTCGCTCAAGCGCTTCGTCAAGGACACCGTCAAGGGCGGTGACTACCGGGGCCGTGAGGCCGACGCCGTCCGCCTCGGCATCGAGTCGGTGCGCGTGATCGACCACATGTACGCCATCGGCGCCCCGTTCGCCCGCGAGTACGGCGGCCAACTGGCCACCCGCTCGTTCGGCGGTGTGCAGGTCTCCCGCACCTACTACACGCGCGGCGAGACCGGCCAGCAGCTCGAGGTGGCCTGCTCGCAGGCCCTCCAGGAGCAGGTCGACGCCGGCACGGTGAAGATGCACAACCGCATGGAGATGCTCGATCTGGTCGTGGCCGACGGCCGCGCCCAGGGCATCGTCACCCGTGATCTCCTCACGGGCGAGATCCGCGGCTGGACCGCCCACGTCGTCGTGCTGTGCACCGGCGGCTACGGCTCGGTCTACCATTGGTCGACGCTGGCCAAGGGCTCGAATGCGACCGCCACCTGGCGCGCGCACCGCCACGGCGCCTACTTCGCCAGCCCCTGCTTCCTGCAGTTCCACCCGACCGCCCTGCCGGTCAGCCAGCACTGGCAGTCCAAGACCACGCTGATGAGCGAGTCGCTGCGCAACGACGGCCGCATCTGGGTGCCGAAGAAACCGGGCGACGACCGCCCGGCCAATGACATCCCTGAGAATGAGCGCGACTACTACTTGGAGCGCAAGTACCCGTCGTTCGGCAATCTGACCCCCCGTGACGTGGCCTCCCGCAACGCTCGCACCCAGATCGACTCCGGGCACGGCGTCGGGCCGTTGCACAACTCGGTGTACCTGGACTTCAAGGACGCCATCAAGCGTCTCGGCAAGGAGACGATCAAGGAGCGCTACGGCAACCTGTTCGACATGTACCTCGACTGCACGGGCGAGAACCCGTACGAGGTCCCGATGCGCATCGCCCCGGGCGCCCACTTCTCGATGGGCGGTCTGTGGGTCGACTACGACCAGATGAGCAACATCCCCGGCCTGTTCGTGGGCGGTGAGGCGTCGAACAACTACCACGGTGCGAACCGTCTGGGCGCCAACTCGCTCCTGTCGGCCAGCGTCGATGGCTGGTTCACCCTGCCGCTGTCGGTGCCGAACTACCTCGCCGGGTTCGTCGGCAAGCCCGTCCTGTCCACCGAGGCCCCCGAGGTGCGCGAGTCGATCGCCTACGTCGAGGGGCGCATCGACAAGCTGACGAACAACGATGGCACCCGCCGCCCCGAGTGGTTCCATCGCCGGCTGGGCGACATCCTCTACGAGGGCTGCGGCGTGAGCCGCGGCGAGGCGGGCCTGACCAAGGCCCTCGGCGAGATCCGCGAGCTGCGCGAGGAGTTCTGGCGCGATGTCAAGGTCGTCGGCTCCGACGGCCGCCTCAACCAGGAGCTCGAGAAGGCCGGCCGGGTGGCCGACTTCCTGGAGCTGGCCGAGGTCATGGTCCTCGACGCCCTGGATCGTCGCGAGTCGGCCGGTGCGCACTTCCGCACCGAGTACGCCACGCCGGAGGGTGAGGCCAAGCGGAACGACGACGAGTGGTGCGCCGTCTCCGCGTGGGAGACCCGCCCCGACGGCACCCATGTCCGCCACAGCGAACCGCTCAACTTCTCGCTGATCGATCTGCAGGTGAGGGATTACCGATGAAGGTCACACTCGATATCTGGCGTCAGGACGGACCCGACGCCGAGGGTCGCTTCGAGACCCATGTCATGGAGGACGTGGAGCCCGAGCTCAGCCTCCTCGAGATGCTCGATCAGCTCAACGACGAGATCGTCGAGGCCGGGGGCGAGCCGGTCGTCTTCGAATCGGACTGCCGCGAGGGCGTCTGCGGCTGCTGCGGTTTCCTCGTCAACGGCAAGCCGCACGGCCCGCTGGCCAATACGCCGGCCTGTCGCCAGCATCTGCGTTCGTTCCCCGAGGTCACGCACTTCACGATCGAGCCCTTCCGCTCGGCGGCCTTCCCGGTCATCCGCGATCTCGCGATCGACCGTTCGGCCCTGGACGAACTCGTCCAGGCCGCCGGCCATGTCAACGTCATGACCGGCACGGCTCCTGACGCCGACACCGTTCCGCAGGATCATCTGACGGCCGAGCAGGCCATGGACTACGCCATCTGCATCGGCTGCGGCGCCTGCGTCGCAGCCTGTCCGAACGGCGCGGCGATGCTGTTCGCCGGCGCCAAGCTCGCCCACCTGGCCAAGATGCCCCAGGGCAGGCAGGAGCGCAGCCGCCGCGCCCGAAAAATGGTCTCCATGCTCGACGAGAACTTCGGGCCCTGCTCGCTGTACGGCGAGTGCGCCGTGTCTTGCCCGGCGGGCATCTCCCTGTCGGCCATCGCCACGGTGAACAAGGAGCGCTGGCGCTCCGTCCTGCGCGGCCGTCATTCACGCGAGACCTGAGCTGCTGGTCATCGCGGAGGGCCCGGCGCCTCGACGCCGGGCCCTCCGCCGTCCCCAGGGGTGGACGGATCCGTCTCCGGCCCGCCACCGCACGGGATACTGAGCGGCGTGGCTGTCATGGTTCTGATCGGCGTCGTCGCCCTGTTCGTCATCGCGCTGAGCGAGCGGCTGGCAGAGCGGGCCGGGCTGGTCGCGCCCGTGCTGCTCCTGGTGCTCGGAACCGGTGTCGCGGCGATCCCCGCGGTGCCGGCCATGCACGCCGATCCCGACATCATCCTCGAGGTCGTCCTGCCCGGGCTCCTGTACGCCTCCGCGGTCAAGATGCCGATGCTGGAGTTCCGGCGCAATCTGGGCCCCATCGCGACATTGTCGGTGCTGCTCGTGGGGCTGTCGGCGTTGACCGTCGGGCTCTTCCTGCATGCGGTGGTCCCCGGCCCGGGGCTCGCCGCGGCGATCGCCCTGGGCGCCATCGTCAGCCCGACCGACGCCGTGGCCACGTCGATCGTCCGGAGGGCCGGTGTCAGCCAGCGCATCGTCTCCGTGCTCGAGGGCGAGGGCCTGGTCAATGACGCGTCGGCCCTCGTCCTCATGGCCTCGGCCCTGGCCGCGACCTCGGGACCGGTCACGACCGGTCAGGTCGTCGGCAGATTCCTCTGGGCGGTGATCTCGGCAGTAGCGGTCGGCCTGCTCGCCGGCAATGGGGCGCTCTGGTTGCGGGCTCGCAGCTCCTTGGTGACGACCGACATGCTCATGTCACTGGCCACGCCCTATGCCGCATTCCTCGTAGTCGAGCAGTTGGGGGGTTCGGGGCTCATCGCCGCCGTCGTATGCGGACTGGTCGAGAGCTACCGCTCGCCCCTGGTGCTGACTCCCGCTCAGCGGTCGACGAATCGGACCACTTGGGCCGAGATCTCGCTCGTGCTCGAGTCGAGCGTCTTCCTCCTCATGGGCCTTCAGCTGCCGGCGGCGCTGGCCGATGAGCAGGAGGCGCCGCTGGGGAGGATCATCGTCCTGTCGGCGGCCATCCTCGCACTGCTACTGGCCATCAGAGCGCTCATCGTCGGCCCCATGCTCGCGGCGGCCAGGCATCGCTCGTCCAGGCGCGCCAGACGCAAGCCCGCCATCGAACGCGCGCTGCTGATCGTCTGGCACAACCAGCGCGAGCACCACGCTCCGCGGAAGAGCCGGCGCCGGGTCGTGCGGCTCATCAGCCGCATGGAGCGCACGCTGTCGGACATCGACTACTACGTGCAGGAACGGCTGGGGGTCCGCGAGGGCGCGACGATCGTCTGGGCCGGCATGCGCGGTGCCGTGACCGTCGCAGCCGCCCAGACCCTGCCGAGCGGTCTTCCCGGTCGTTCGACGATGATCCTCACTGCCTTCTGCGTCGCGGCGATCTCTCTCGTGGTCCAGGGAGGCACCCTGAGCGTTTTCGTCGGACTCGTGCGTCCGGCCGGGTACGCTCCGCCCTCCGCCGAGGAGAGTGCGGAACTGCGACGGGTCATGCGCAGGGCCGCTGGGCGCGTGCCGGTGCCCGGTGAGCTGCGCGAGGCCCGCGCCCGCCTGCGTGCGGCGGTCTCCGAACTCGGAGAGGACGACGAGAGTGACGAGTCCGAGCTGGTTCTGCAGGCCCTGGGCCTGCTGGGCCGGGCCGATGCCGGCCCGTCGATCCCCACGGATCGTCATCTGGCCGAGCTGTCCGGCGAACATGCCCTCAAGGTCATCGACGCCCAGCGCAAGGCGCTGCTGACGGTGAACCAGTCTGGCAAGTACAGTCCGACCGTCCTGGCGAGCCTGCTGCGCGTGCTCGACGCCGACCAGACGAGCTTGGAACTGCGCATGCGGACGCATACGGGCGAGCGCACAGGCTGATGGACCAGTCGTCGTCCAAGTGCGCGCGATCCGACTTCCCTGAAACCATACCCGCCGACGCGCTCCGGTCGGTATGGTGATCCCGTCGGCTGCGGGTCAGGCCGTCGGGCCGAGGTCTCCTGGCAGGTCGTCGCTGACTCGGAGCGAGCCGTCACCGCACTCCGCCGTGAAAAACGATACCACTTATTGTGAGTACAAATTAGGAACTGCTCTTCGACCACTGCATGCAAGGAGGCATCGTGAAGAGTTATGCCATGCTCCGGATCGGCGAGGCCGGCTGGATCGAGAAGGAGGACCCCCGGTGCGGGCCGCTCGACGCCATTTGCCGTCCGATCGCGTTGGCGCCGTGCTCGTCCGACATCCACACCGTCTACGAAGGCGGCATAGGTGAGCGCCATGACATGACGCTTGGGCACGAAGGCGTCGGTGAGGTCGTTGAGGTCGGTGCCCTGGTCGGGGACTTCAAGGTGGGCGACCGGGTCATCATCCCCGCGATCACCCCCGACTGGTCATCGGTCGCAGCCCAGGACGGCTATCCCATGCACTCCGGTGCCCCGCTGGGCGGCTGGAAGTTCTCGAACACCAAGGACGGCGTGTTCGCCGAGCTCATTCACGTCAATGACGCGGACGGCAATCTGGCGATCCTGCCCGACGAGATCTCCCCCGAGGCCGGCGTGATGCTGTCGGACATGGCCACCACGGGTCTGCACGGCGCCGAACTGGCTCGCATTCGGCCCGGCGACGCGACCGTCGTGATCGGCATCGGCCCGGTCGGTCTGATGTCGGTCGCCAGTGCCGCCATTCTGGGCGCCGGCCGGCTGTTCGCGGTTGGGTCGCGCCCCAACTGCATCGAGGTCGCCAAGGAGTTCGGTGCCACCGACATCGTCAACTACCGCGAGGGCGACATCGTCGAGCAGGTCATGGAGGGCACCAAGGGCGAAGGCGTCGACCGGGTCGTCGTCGCCGGCGGGGATCTCGGGACCTTCCAGCAGGCCTTCGACATTCTCAAGCCGGGCGGCTGGGTCGGCAACGTCAATTACCTCGGCGAGGGCGACAACATCAAGATCAGCCGGCGGTCGAGCCTGGTGGGCATGGGCCACAAGCACTTGGTCGGTGGGTTGACCCCGGGCGGGCGCCGGCGTATGGAGCGGATGGCCAACCTGGTGCTCGCCGGGCGCATCCACCCTGAGAAGATGATCACCCACCGGTTCAGGGGCCTGGAGCACATCGAGGAGGGCGTCGAGCTCATGCGCAGGAAGCCACGTGACCTGATCAAGCCGGTCGTCACCGTCTGACCGGTGCACCCGCCTGCCGGGCGGTGGGCCGTGCGACCGGGTCACAGGTCGGCGGGCGCCGATCGCCAGTGCGCCGTCCCCGTCTAGGCTTGACTGGTGCCGCACGCCGAGCCCCTCCTTCTCGCCTCGCCCTCGGGCGGCCGCGTCGAGATCGCGACCCCTGTCGTCCTCGCGCCGATGGCCGGTGTCACGAACGCCGCCTTCCGCACGCTGTGCCGGGAGCAGGGGGCCGGGCTCTGCATCTGCGAGATGATCACCAGTCGCGGCCTGGTGTGCGGCGACCGCCGGACCGACGCCATGCTCACCTTCTTCGACGAGGAGCAGACCCGCAGCGTCCAGACCTACGGCACGAACCCGTCGGCCGTCGCGCGGGCCGTCGAACTGCTGTGCACCCGTTACGGTGCTGATCATGTCGATCTGAACTTCGGCTGCCCGGTTCCCAAGGTCACCCGCAAGGGCGGTGGGGGAGTCCTGGCCTGGAAGACCGGGCTCGTGCGCGAGATCATCGTCGCCGCGGTCCGGGCCGCCGATCGCCACGGCGTGCCGGTGACCGTCAAGACCCGCATCGGCATCGACGCGGACCACACCACCTGGCGCGATGTCGCCCAGATCGCCCAGGAGGCGGGGGCGGCTGCGATCTGCCTGCACGCGCGCACCGTCGAGGAGGCCTACTCCGGCCATGCTCACTGGGAGGTCATCGCCGAGGTGGTGGGGCAGGTCGACATCCCGGTGCTCGGCAACGGCGACGTCTGGGAGGCCGGGGACGCACTGGACATGATGGAACGGACCGGTTGCGCCGGCGTCGAGGTCGGCCGCGGCTGCCTCGGGCGCCCCTGGTTGTTCGCCGACCTGGCCGCGGCGATGTCCGGTGGCCGGCGCCTGACCCTGCCCGCGCTCGGCGAGATCTGCCGGATCGTGCGCCGCCACGGCGAACTGCTGGCCCGCCAGATGGGCGAGCGGCACGGCCTCACCGATCTGCGCAAGCACATGACCTGGTACTTCAAGGGCTTCCCCGTCGGCGGCGAGCTGCGCCACGCGCTCGGCATGATCGACTCCTTCGAGCGCCTCGACGAGCTGCTGGCCGTCCTCGTCGACAAGGCCGGTGCCGACTGCCCCTACCCGATCCGGGAACTGGGCCGGCCTCGCGGACGCCAGGGCTCGCCGCGTCGCAAGGTGGTCATGCCGGTAGGCTGGCTGGACGACCGCGACGGGCGCGACCTCGACCTGTCCGACGCCGAGCTCGGGTACTCCGGGAGGGCGGCCTGAGTCCTCCGCGCGCCTGGTGGGCGGCGGCCACCGCCATACTGGAGACCATGACGAGCAGCAGTGAACGCACCGGTCCCGACGGTCGCGGGTTGGGCCCCACCGCGCGGTCCAGGGCCTGGGCGCGGACCATGAGCGGTCATGAGCACCGGATCGACGGTGATGGCCTCGTACGCCCGCACCGGGACTCCCATCTGCTCATCGGCCGCGGTGAACCCGTAGGGCGGCTGGCCCGCGAGGAACTCGAGGCCGCTACGCTGCGCGAGGGGGCGGCCCGCTCCCACGGGGCGGGCGACAGGGCCCGCCCCGAGGAGCCCGACGTCGAACGCACCTGCTTCGAGCGCGACCACGATCGCATCGTCCACTCCACCAGTTTCCGGCGCCTGGCCGGCAAGACGCAGGTCGTCGTCTACCCCACCGATCATCAGCGCACCCGCCTGACCCACGCGATCGAGGTCGCCCAGGTGGCCACGTCCATCGCCCGCGGCGTCGGGGCGAATGTGACGCTGGCCGACGCCATCGCCCTGGGCCACGACTGCGGGCACGGTCCCGGCGGGCATGCCTCCGAGGAGGCCTTCGACGCCTTCCTGCCCGGGGGCTTCGATCATGGTCCATGGGGCGCCCGGGTCGCCCTGTCCGGGCTCAACCTGTGCGCCGAGACCCTCGACGGCATCGCGAACCACTCGTGGTCGAGTCCCGCCCCGTCCACCGTTGAGGGCGAGATCGTCAGCTGGGCCGATCGCATCGGCTACTGCGCTCACGACCTGGAGGACGCCATCCGCGCCGGCATCGTGGCCCCCGGGGAGGTGCCCGACCGGATCGTCGACGTCATCGGCCTGTCGCTGCGCGACCAGCTGTCGACGCTCATCGGCTCCGTGATCTCCACCACCTGCCGTACCGGTGCCGTCGGCATGGACGCCCGCACGGCCGGAGCGCTTACCGCCCTGCGCAGGTTCAACTACGAGCAGATCTACACGCGTTCCGAGTCGCTGGCCCAGTCGCACACGATGGTCGAGGTGCTGCAGCAGCTCGTCTCCTACTACGCCGAGCACCCGGCCGAGCTGCCGCCCGAGCACTGCGACCGCGATGACCCGACGCGCAGCGCCGTCACCTATGTCGCGGGCATGACCGATCGCTTCGCCTTCGACTGCGCCGAGCGCCTGCTCGGCTGGGAGGCGGCCCGGTTGCCGCGAGGCATCGGGCACGGGGCCTGAGAGGGCCGTCCCGCTCCGACGGGTCGAGCCGGCGCCCGGCCCCTCAGGGGTGCAGCGCCCCGGCCAGGTCCCCCGGCAGCAGCTTCGCCCCGGTGATCAGCATGTTCATCACGAGCACCGTCGTGGACTCGCCGGCGAGGATGCCGATGATCACGAGCACCTGCGCGGCACCGGCCTGAAGCGCCGTGCCACCGCCGAGCATGACGCCGATGAAGGCGCCCGGCAGCGTCACCAGGCCCGCCGTGCGCGTCCTGTCGAGTGTCGGCATCAGGGACTCGCCCGCGATGGAGCGCACGACCATCCCGATCGCGTCGGTCCGGGCGAACCCGAGGGCGAGGGCAGCCTCGAAGATCTCGTGATTCTCGCGCAGGGCGGCGAAGACCCGCCGCCCGTTCAGCGTGTGGGCACTCATCACATTGCCGATGATGATCGAGCCGATCGGCACGAGCGAGGCCCCGTTGAGCGGGGCGGCGCCGGTTGCGAAGACGACCGCCAGCACGGGAAGCACTCCCGCCGCGATCGACAGCGTCGACCAGGCCCAGGCCCGTCTGGCGCCGACGCGGCCCGTCGTCGTCCATACGGCGATGGCGAACATGGCGATGACGAACAGCGCAGCCGCCCACAGCCTGGTGACGGCCGCCACGACGACGAACGAGACGATGAACAGCTGGACGGCGGCGCGCACAGCTGCCAGCGGCACCGATCTGAGGAAGCTGAAGTGGCCCGCCCAGGCGGCCAGCATCGTGAGGGCGACGAGCAGGACCAGCGCGACGGCCAGCTGCAGGCTCGGGTTGATGGACATGTCTGCATTGTCCGCCCGCACGGCCCCGGGCGACGGCGCCGCGTTCGATCAGGATAGCCTCCTTCACTATGGGGCGCCTGGATGGACGGGACGAGGACGCGTTGACGATGCCTGGCGCATGGCGTGTCCACGAGGACCTCATCGCCGAGATCCCTCGGGACGCGATGGTCGAGACGGCGGACGTCGGCGTCCGGCGGACCCGGGTGGTGAACTCCGCCGGGGGCGGCGGGGTGGCCTGGACGATGAACCAGCGATCCCGGCCAGAGGTCTTCGAGGGGGCCGTGCTCGACGGGCTGCCGCTGCGCACCGCGGCCGGTCTCGTCCGCAGCTGGAACCTCGCCGAGGCCTCGATCGGCCAGGCCGCCATCAACTCCTGGTACTCGCATCCCGAGTCGGCCGCCGAGAAGGGCTTCGCCGCGACGGGGGAGGGCCTCGTCCGGCGGCGGGTCTTCGACCCCTTCGCGCGGGCTGTCGACGGCGGGCGGGTGGCCGTCGTCGGGCACTTCGGTTTCGCCCGGAAGGCGCTGGGACGGGCCGGCGAGTACTACTGCCTGGAACGCGTCCCCCAGCCGGGCGACCACCCCGACGCCGCCTGCGAGTACATCCTGCCCGAGTGCGACTACGTGTTCATCTCGGGGTCGAGCTTCGTCAACAAGACCGCGCCGCGGCTGCTGGAGCCGTCGCGCCGGGCTCGCACCGTGCTCGTCGGCCCCTCCACGCCCCTGCTCCGATGCTCTTCGAGCGCGGCGTCAACACCATTACCGGCTTTGTCGTCACCGACCCGCACCTGCTCGATCGGGCTCTGGCGGGCGTCGTCATGAAGGCCATGGTCGAGGTCGGCCACCGCGTCCACCGGGACCGCCCCGGCTCCTGACGCCCGGGCTCAGCCGTCTGGCGGCAGGCCCAGGCGCGCACGGAGCCCGCCGCGCACGCGCGGCCAGTCGTCATCGGTGATCGAGAAGACCCGGGTGTCGACGGGCTCGCCGTGCGGGCCGCGCCGGAATGCCCGCGCCACCCCCTCCTCGGTCGCGCCGAGCGCGGCGATCGCCCGCGCGGAGCGCGCATTGCGCGCATCGCAGCGCAGGCCCACGCGCTGCACGCCGTGGACCGTGAAGGCGTACTCGAGCAGCAGGTACTTGCACGACGGATTCACCGCCGTGCCCTGGGCCGCCGGGAGATAGAACGTCGAGCCGAGCTCCAGGCGCAGCGGCAGGCGCATGTCGTAGAAGCAGGTGCGGCCCACGAGCTCGCCCCGGTGCTCGACGCTGAAGACCACCGTGGCGGGGTCGGCGATCTTCTCCTCGTAGGCGCGGGCGAAATCCTGCGGGCTCGCGGGGAAGGGCGTGGCCATGCCGGCCCACATCCGCTCGTCGAGCAGCGGCTGGAGGTCCGCGCCGTCCCGCGCCCGCGCCGGGCGCAGACGCACCTCGCCCAGCTCCATGTGGATGTCGTGCTGCACAGCGCCTCCTCCGTCCCGGTCGGACCAACCCTAGGCCAGGGCGGCGGCGCCCGGTCGTGGCCGTGCCGCCCGCCGGGCGGTCCGTGCCCGGCCCGACGACGGTGGTGGCATACTGGCCCTTGTCATGTCCCGGGGACGGTGGAACTCCGTACCGGCGGTGAGAGTCCGCGAACCGGCCAGTGGGCCGGCCGACCTGGTGGAACTCCAGGACCGACAGTCAGAGTCTGGAGGGGAGGCGCATGACGCCGGCGCGGCGCGCGATCGCCGGCCGCCGATCACCTCCCGTCGACATCCCACGGCCCCGGGCGAGGAAGCCTGGGAGGGGGACCGATGAGCCCGCAGACGGACCGGGGTGCCGGGCAGGCGCGTCCCACCGTGACGCCGCTCGAGGCGCAGGCCATGGATCTGGCGCTGCAGGCCGCCGCCGAGGGCGTCCGCGGCGCCAATCCCCTCGTCGGAGCGGCCGTCGTCAGTCACGGGCGCGTCGTCGCCGTCGGCCACCACCGGGGGGCGGGCACCCCGCACGCCGAGATCGACGCCCTGGCCGCCGCGCGCAGGGCGGGGCAGGACGTGCGTGGCGCCACCGCCGTCGTCACCCTCGAACCGTGCAATCACACCGGGCTCACCGGACCCTGCTCCCAGGCGCTCATCGACGCCGGGGTATCCCGGGTCGTCTACGCCATGGCCGATCCGCATGCGGTCGCCGCGGGCGGGGCGGCCAGGCTCCGCGGCGCGGGCGTGGAGACCGTCGAGGGGCTCATGGCCGAGTCCTCCCGCGAACTCAACGAGCGCTGGCTGCTCGCCACGGCCCAGGGACGGCCGTACGTGACGGCCAAGATCGCCCAGAGCCTCGACGGGTGCATCGCCGCGGCGGACGGCACGAGCCGGTGGATCACCGGTGAGACGGCCCGTCGGTCCGGCCACGACCTGCGCGCCCGGGCGGATGCGATCCTCGTCGGCACCGGAACGGTACTCGCCGACGACCCCAGACTCACCGCTCGCGACGATGACGGCGCGCTGCTCGAGCGCCAGCCCTTGCACGTCGTCATGGGCATGCGCCCCGTCCCCGCCGGTGCCGCGCTGCGCGAGGGCCGCTGGGTGCAGATCGCCGGCCATGACCCGGTCGGGGTGCTCGCCGAACTCGCCGGCACGGGGATCGGGCACGTCCTGGTCGAGGGCGGCCCGTCGATCACCAGTGCCTTCATCGGCGCCGACCTGGTGGACACCCTCGTCGTCCACCAGGCGCCGCTCATGCTCGGCCCCGGGGCCAGGGCCGCCGGAGCCCTGCGTGTCGGCACGCTCGGCGAGGCCGTCCGGTGGCGGCTGGACGGGCCCGTCCGCACCCTCGGGGAGGACCTCGAGATCACCCTCCGACCCGCGTCCCGCCGCTCAGCGGATGGCCGGAGGACCACCGACCCGCAAGGAGGAGCATGTTCACCGGAATCGTGACTGGACTGGGAACCGTCGCCGAGCTCGACCCCGGCGCGGCCCCCGGCATCGCGCGCCTGGTCGTCGACGCCCACGGCGTCGCCGACGACCTGCCCGCCGGCGGCTCGCTGGCCGTCAACGGCGCCTGCCTGACCTCGATCGCCGACCCCGCCCATCCCGGTATGTTCGTCGCCGAGCTCATGGGCGAGACCATGAACCGCACCAACCTGGGCCGGCTGGGCCCCGGCGATGTCGTCGATCTGGAGCGCTGCGTGCCCGCCGACGGGCGCTTGGACGGCCACGTCGTCCAGGGGCACGTGGATGGCGCCGGCCGTGTGCTGTCGATCGTCCAGCAGGGCGCCTGGACGGCGCTGCGCGTCGGCGTCCCGGCGCGCCTGAGCCCGCAGATCGCGGAGAAGGGCGCAATCGCCGTGGACGGCGTCTCGCTCACCGTCACCGCGGTCAGCGCCCCCGGCGACGAGGACGGCTGGTTCGAGGTCGGTCTCATCCCCAGCACCCTCACCGGGACCCGCCTCGGCGGGCTGCGCGCGGGTGACCTGGTGAACATCGAGACCGACGTCCTCGCCAAGTACGTGGACCGCCTCATGGCCTTCGCGGCCGCCGGGGGCCACGAGTGAGCGCCCAGGGGATGGATCGAGCGCTCGACGAGGCCGCCGTCCATGAGATCGAACCGGGGGTGGAGTGCACCGACCCCGTCACGCTGCCCACCCGGTGGGGCCCCTTCACCGTCCGGTGCTGGCGCATCGACGGCATCGAGCACATGAGCCTGGTCGTCCCGGTGCCCGACGGGGGCGTCCCGCTCGTGCGCGTGCACTCCGAATGCCTTACCGGCGACGTATTCGGCTCGCACCGTTGCGACTGCGGCGAACAGCTCCACGCCGCCATGGGCATGGTCGCCGACCGGGGAGGCGCCATCGTCTACCTGCGCGATCAGGAAGGACGGGGCGTCGGCCTGTTCAACAAGCTCCGCGCCTACCGGCTCCAGGAGCAGGGAGCCGACACCGTGGCGGCCAACGAGCTGCTCGGGCTGCCCGCCGAGGCGCGCAGCTACGAGTCGGCCGCCACGATCCTGCGGGGGATCGGCATGACGAGCATCAGGCTGCTCACCAACAATCCCGCGAAGGCCGTCGGCCTGCGCGCCGCGGGCATCGAGGTGGTCGCCCTGGAGCCCGACCAGGTGCGGGCCCGGCCCGAGAACATCGGCTATCTGCGTACCAAACGCGACCGCATGAACCATCTGCTGGACCTGGACTGAAGGAGGAACCCATGACCCGCACCGACGGGGCCCCGGCCAACGCCATCGACCTTCCCGCCCTCACCGCCGACGCCGGCCGGCACGGAGACGGACGACCCGTGAGCGTCGCCATCGTCGCCGCCAGCTGGTACGGCGAGATCATGGACGGCCTCATCGGAGGCGCCATCCGGGCCTGCGCCGACGCCGGGATCACGCCCGACCTGGTACGGGTGCCCGGCAGCTTCGAGCTGCCGCTCGGCACCCAGGCGGCCCTGCGCGACCACGACGCCGCCGTCGCCCTCGGTGTCGTCGTGCGCGGCGGCACCCCGCACTTCGACTACGTCTGCGACGCCGCCACGGCCGGTCTCACCAGGGTCGGGCTGGACGCCGGCAAGCCCGTCGGCTTCGGCCTGCTGACCTGCGCGAGCGTCGAACAGGCGCGCGATCGCGCCGGACTGCCCGGGTCGGCGAAGGACCACGGCTACGAGGCCGCCGTCGCGGCGCTGCGCATGGTCGTCGTCACCGAGGGACGCGGTTGAGACGATTGCGGGCCCGTACGCGGCCTCGGCCGGTTCGGCCGGACTCGCCGGACGCATAGAATTCGGGCATGGCCGGACGCATCAACGACGAAGACATCGCCCTGGTCAGGGAACGCGCCCGGATCGATGACGTCGTCGGGTCCTATGTGGCGCTGCGCAACGCCGGCGGGGGCTCGCTCAAGGGCCTGTGCCCCTTCCACGACGAGAAGACCCCGAGCTTCCAGGTGACTCCTGCACGCGGCCTGTTCTACTGCTTCGGCTGCGGCGAGGGCGGCGATGTCATCACCTTCATGCAGAAGGTCGACAATCTCTCCTTCACCGAGGCCGTCCAGGTCCTGGCCGACAAGACCGGCGTTCAGTTGCGCGTCGTCGACGACGGCCGGCCCTCGATGCCGCCCGGCCAGCGCGTGCGCATCATGGAGGCCAATCGGATCGCCGCCGACTTCTTCGCGGCCCAGCTGGCCGCCCCCGAGGCCATCGAGGCCCGCCGCATGCTCGACGGCCGTGGCTTCGACCGCGCCGCGGCCCAGCTGTTCGGCGTCGGCTACGCGCCCAAGGACGGCCGGGTCCTGCACCGGCACCTGAACAGGGCCGGTTTCCGCGATGACGAGCTCGTCCGCGCCGGCCTCATCCGCGAGCACGGGGGCTGGGACTACTTCCAGGGCCGCGTCATCTGGCCCATCAAGGACTCCGGACGCTCCGTGCTCGGTTTCGGCGCCCGCCGCCTGTACGAAGACGACCGCCTGCCCGCCAAGTACATCAACACGCCCGAGACGCCCGTCTACAAGAAGTCCCACGTCCTGTACGGGCTCGACCTGGCCCGCCAGAACATCGGCAAGAAGCTGCAGGCCGTCGTCATGGAGGGCTACACCGACGTGATGAGCGCCCACCTGGCCGGCGTCGACACGGCGGTGGCCGTCTGCGGCACCGCCTTCGGCGAGGACCACGCCCGCCTGCTGCAGCGCCTCATGGGCAACTCCGACGTCACCCGTGGCGAGATCGTCTTCACCTTCGACGGGGACCGGGCCGGCCAGGCCGCCGCCCTGAAGGTCTACAGGCTCGACCGTTCCTTCACCGCGCAGACCTACGTGGCGGTCGAGCCGAGCGGTCTGGACCCGTGCGATCTGCGCATGGCCCAAGGCGATGCGGCCGTGCGCGAGCTCATCGGGCGTCGCGAACCCCTGTACCGGTACGTCATGGCCCGCACGATCGACGGCTACGACCTCGATCGCGCCGACGGCCGGGTCGGCGCCGTACGCGCAGCGGTCGGCATGGTCGCCTCGATCCGCGACTCCTCGCTGGTCGAGGAGTACATCCACGACCTCTCGCGCTTGGTGGGCATGGACCCCGACGAGGTGCGCCGGATCGTCAGCCGCGAGCGCGGCCGCGGGCCCCGCAGACCCGAGCCCGAGCGCGCACCGGCCCGCATCGTCGAGCCCGAGCCGGACACGCCCATGCCGGTCGGCCTGCCCTGGCCGGATCCGCAGGACCACCGTCTGGACGTCGAGCGCGGCACGCTCCAGCTCATGCTGCAGCGCCCGACCCTGTTCGACAGCGCCTGGAACGGCGTGAGCGCCGAGGACTTCACCCACCCGGCCATGCGCGCGGTCTTCGAGGCCATCGCGGAGACCGGCTACCAACCGCAGGGCTGGGCCGAGCAGGTCCAGGCGGCCACGCCCGATCCCACGGCCCGCCAGCTCGAGGTCGCCCTGCTCGTGGAACCGCTGCTGAGCGAGGAACCCACTGAGCGCTATGCCGCCGCGTACACCTCGAAGCTGCGCATGCTCACCACGATGCGGCGCATAGCCGACCTGAAGTCGCGCCTGCAGCGCACCAATCCCGTGAGCGACCAGGCCGGATACGACGAGATGTTCGCCCGGATGCTGGCCCTCGAGATCGACCGCAAGCAGCTCGCCGAGGCCAGTATCGGCTTCCTCGAGTGAGCCGTTAGCACGGCCGGGCGCTCCTGCGGGGCTCTCCACAGGAACCGGTGTTGTCCGTTCCCCGGTGTCCACAGCGCTGGAGGCGGTCGCGCCGTGCCGCCAGGCTTGGGCCATGGATGCCATCGAAATCATCACGGACGAACCGAACCGGCTCACAGCCGACCAGGAGATCGCCCTGGCGAAGGCCATCGAGGCCGGGCTCTACGCCCGGCACTGCCTGGCCGGGGGCCTGTGGGCGGCGGGCGCCACTACTGCCGAGCTGGAGTTGATCGCCGAACAGGGCGAGCGTGCCCTTCTCGTCTTCTGGCGGGCGAACACGGCCATGGTGCGGCGCATCGCGCGCAAGTGGGACAAGCCCGGCGTGGCCGAGCTCGAGGAGCTCGTCGCCGAAGGCGGCGCTGCCCTGGTCGAGGCCATCCACCGCTGGGACTGGCGCCGCGGCGCCCGGTTCAGCACACTGGCCTGGCTGATCGTCTCCCAGCGCGTCGGTTCCATCGGCGCCCAGCAGCACAGCGCGGGCATGGGCGGGCGTTCGCTCGTCAGGCGGCTGGCCGCCGCCCCCGGCGGCGAGGCGGTGCGTCTGAGCTCCCTGTGGACGAGCAGGCCCGACACCGGTGAGAACCTCGCCGCCGACCGTCGCGACGAGCAGGGCGCCGGCGTCGACTGGCTCGACGCGCTGCCGGGCGACGAGAGGCGCGTGCTCGTCATGGCCTTCGGCCTGGACGGTCGTGAGCCCCGGACACTCGCCCAGATGAGCCGCAGCATGGGTGTCAGCGTGGCCAGTGTGGCGCGCACCAAGCGGCGGGCTCTGGAACGGGGGAGGCGACTCGCCGTACAGGCCCTGGCCGCATGAACCCCTCCGGCCACAATGGGTGCATGCGAATGATCAGACGCGATGCCGCCTCGCCCTCGCGCGAGGAGCTCAGGGGCCTGCGCGGACTGCGGGGGAGGACCCCTCACGTCATCGCCTCCGGGCGGGGCGAGGGGATCGTCGCGGTGGTCCTCCGCGATGCCTTCGCCCTCCGGCGCGAGGGGCACTGGAGCCAGGTGGGCTGGCAGGACATCCAGCACGGCTCCTGGGACGGGGGCGACGGCCGTCTGTCATGGACGCTCGTCGACGGTGCACAGGACTCCGCAGTGCTGACCGACGCGGGTCGGCTGCCCGGGGCCTTCATGGAGCGCGTGCAGGCCTCGATCCTCGTCCAGGAGAGGATCGAGGCGCCCGGAGGGGGATCGGTGGTGCTCAGCGGGCGGCGCAACCCGGCCGGTACCGGCGAGATCATGTGGATGGCCGAGCCGTCGGCCCGCGTGGACATGACCGATCCGGCAGTGCGGGAGTTCATCGTCAACCAGAGCGGGCGCTTGGCCGATGAGTTCGGCCTGTAGAGGAGCGCCGGCCGGGCCCGATTTTTCTTTCTGCCCCGAAGCTGGTAGCGTTCTTCCACGCGCCAAGCGCTCGACGCGGTCAGGCACCAAGCGCGCGGCCGGTCCCCTGTAGCTCAATTGGCAGAGCATCTGACTGTTAATCAGAGGGTTACTGGTTCGAGTCCAGTCGGGGGAGCCGCGGTCCCATCAGGCCCCTGCCCATTCGGGTGGGGTCTTCTCGCGTCTCGGACCGGGGCGGTGCCACAGCGGCCTACGGGTCTACGGGCGCAGTGGAGCCTGGCTGACGGCTCGCTCGACGGCCATGCGCATCGCCGCAACGATCTCGGCCTGACGCTCCTGGGTTGCGCGTGAGACGGGCAGGGAGCAGGAGATCGCGTCGGTCACGGGCGCGGCATAGGGCAGAGCGAATGCGATGCACCGCAGGCCGATCGTGCTCTCCTCGTCGTCGACGGCGTATCCGCGCGAGCGGGTCCTCCTCATCTCCTGCGCGAACTCCCGGGCATCCGTGATGGACCGCGGGGTAAGCCGTTCGAACGAGACCGGGATGAGCTCGGGGCGTTCGGCGAGAAGCGCTTTGCCGAGCCCCGTTGCGGTGGCGGGCATCCGGCGCCCGACGCGGGAGTACGTCCGGATGTCCTGGCGAGACTCCTGGGTGACGAGATAGACGACGTGGTGGGAATCGATGCGCCCGAGGTGGAAGGTCTCGTCGAAGCGGGTGGCGAGATCGGTCAGGAGCGGGCGGACGATCCTCACGTGAGGGTCGGCGTCGATGTACGAGGTGCCCGCGGTGAGGGCGCGGATGCCCAGGGAGTACCCCTCCGGAGGGCTTGCCTGGACCCATCCCCGCGCCTGCAGCGTCCTGATGATCGCATACACGGAGGACCGGGGCGCGTCCAGAGCCTGGGCTATCTCGTTGAGCCGTGGCGGGCGCGCCTGACGGCCCGCGAGGAACTCGAGGAGCTCGATCGTCCGGCCTGCGGACTTCACGTCACGAACGCCGCCCGCTGCGTCGGGGGTGCTCGTCATGGGAAGTCCTTTCACCGGTGAGAATCCGTTGCCGCAGCGGCCCCGAGGGCCTCGTGAGCGAGAAGGAGTTCACGGACGAGACCATGCCGGGATTCGGGGTCTCGCTCGGCATCACGGCCCTGCCCGTCGTCCTCATCGCGGGCTCGGCGATCTTCGAGCTGTGGCTCGGCGAGGACCACGTCGTCACGAAGGTGTTCGCCGCGATCGGCGACGCCCCCGTCGCCCTCCTCATCGGCCTCGTCGTCGCCGTCTGTTATTTCGCCCTGGTGCGCAAGGTGCCACTGGACACGCTCATGGGCTCGTGCAGCGCCTCCATCAAGTCCATCGCGATGATCATCTTCATCATCGGCGCGGGTGGCGCCTTCAAGCAGGTCCTCCAAGCGGGCGGCATCTCCGACTACATCGTCGAGATGACGGGGGGATGGAACGTCTCCCCGATCATTCTCGCCTGGGCCATCGCGGCCCTCATGCGCGTCGCTCTCGGATCGGCGTCGGCGGCCGTGGTCGCCGCCGCGGGCATAGCCCAGCCCCTGGTGGCGAGCGGCGCTGCCAGCCCGGAGCTCATGGTCCTCGCCACCGCATGCGGCTCCGTCATCGCCTCCCACCTCAACGACCCGGGATTCTGGATGTTCAAGGAGTTCCTCAACCTCTCGGTCAAGGACACGCTCAAGGTGCGCACCACCTATACGACGGTGCTCGCCCTTCTCGGCCTCGGCGGCTGCCTGCTCCTGGGTCTCTTCATCACCGCGTGACCCGGGCGCCCGTCAATTATCCCGGAGAGGATGACCAGTGAAGACTCCCACCATCGTCAGGGCCGATGTCTACCCGGTTGCCGGCCGCGACTCGATGCTCCTCAACCTCGCCGGCGTCCACCAGCCCCTCTTCACCCGCAACGTCGTAGTCCTCACCGACTCGGAGGGCCGCCTCGGCCTCGGCGAGGTCCCGGGCGCCGAGCGCATCACGGCGGCGATCCGCGACGGCTTCGAGGCCGTTCTCGGCGAACCCGTCACGGGATACAAGCGGATCCTGCGCAGCGTCGCGCAGATCGTGACCGGACGCGACGGCGCCGACATCTTCTGGACCTTCGAGCGCACCGCGGTCCATGCCGTGACGGCGATCGAGGCGGCTCTGCTGGACCTGTTCGGCCAGTTCACGGGTCTGCCCGTGGCCGAGCTCCTCGGCGACGGGCAACAGCGCGACGAGGTCCGGGTCCTCGGCTACCTCTTCTACGTCGCCGATTCCGGCCGGGCGGACCTCGGCTATCTGCGCGAGGACGACAGCGGCTGCCCGTGGTACCGGATCCGCCACGAGGAGGCGCTGACGCCCGAGGCGATCGTCCGGCAGGGGGAGGCCGCCCAGGAGAAGTACGGTTTCCAGGACTTCAAGCTCAAGGGCGGGGTGCTCAGGCCCGAGGAGGAGATCGGGGCGGTCCTCGCGCTCAAGGAGCGCTTCCCGTCCGCGCGCATCACCCTCGACCCCAACGGCTGCTGGTCCCTGGATGAATCGGTACGGCTGTGCAAGCCGCTCCTCGGGGTGCTCGCCTACGCCGAGGACCCCTGCGGGGCCGAGGACGGGTTCTCCGGACGCGAGGTACTCGCGGAGTTCCGCCGGGCGACCGGGCTGCCCACTGCCACGAACATGGTCGACACCGACTGGCGCCAGATGACCCACTCGATAGCGCTTCAGGCGGTCTCGATACCGCTGGCCGATCCGCACTTCTGGACGATGCAGGGCTCGGTGCGGGTTGCCCAGCTGTGCCACGACATGGGGCTCACCTGGGGCTGCCACTCCAACAACCACTTCGACATCTCCCTGGCCATGGCCGTCCAGTGCGGCGCTGCGGCCCCGGGCGAGTACAACGCCTTCGACACCCACTGGATCTGGCAGGAGGGTGTCGAGCGCCTGACGCTCGCGCCCCCACTCATCGAGAACGGCACGGTGCACCTCCCCGGAACCCCCGGTCTGGGCGTCGAGCCGGACATGGAGCGGATCGGCGCCGCCCACGAGCTGTACCGGGAGAAGGTGGCGGGGCCCGGGGCCCGCGACGACTCCATCGGCATGCAGTACCTCATCCCCGGCTGGGCCTTCGACCCGAAGAAACCGGCCCTCGTCCGGTGAGGTGATCGGGTGAAGAGGCGTCTTGCCGGTGAGGCCCGGTCCGACCGGCCCATTGCGCGAGTTCCTCGCGGGGCCGGTGGACCAGGCGGATTCGGATGGCTGAAGATCGATTCAAGACAATTCAAGGAGAGAACTCTATGAAGATCGGTTTCATCGGACTGGGCATCATGGGCCGCCCGATGGCCAGGAACCTCGTCGAGGCAGGCCATGAGCTCTATGTGAACGACCATCACCAGGAGTCGATCGATGATCTCGCATCGCTCGGGGCCGTCCCCGTCGCGAACGCCGGGCAGGCCGCGGCCGCGGCCGAGCTCGTCATCACGATGCTCCCGAATTCCCCGCAGGTGAAGGAGGCCGCCCTGGGGAGGGGCGGCATCGTCGAGGGGGCCCATGAAGGGCTCGTCTACGTCGACATGTCCTCCATCGCCCCGCTCGTGTCCCGCGAGGTGCACGACGGAATGGCCAGGGCGGGCATCGCCATGCTCGACGCGCCGGTCTCCGGCGGCGAGCCGAAAGCGATCGACGGGACGATGTCGGTCATGGTCGGCGGCGACCGGGGCGGTGTTCGACAGGGTCGCGCCGGTCATCGACGCGATGGCGGGCGACGTCACCTACGTCGGCGGCATCGGCGCCGGCAATATCGCCAAGCTCGCGAACCAGGCCATCGTCGCGGTCAACATCGCCGTCTGTGCCGAGGCCTTCACCCTAGCGCAGAAGGCCGGGGTCGACCCCGAGGCCGTGTACCGGGCCATCCGCGGGGGCCTGGCCGGCTCGACGGTCATGGACGCGAAGGTCCCGATGATGCTCGCCCGCGATTTCGCCCCGGGATTCCGCATCAATCTGCACATCAAGGATCTGGCGAACGTCCTGGACACGGGTCACGGCGTCGATGCACCGCTCCCTCTGACGTCCCTGGTCCGTGAGATGATGAGTGCCCTGGACGGTGACGGCCTCGCCGCCGAGGACCATTCCTCGCTCGTCAAGGTGTACGAGAAGCTCGCCGGCGTCGAGCTCAGGCCCGGTCATCCGCAGGACTGATACCGTGCGGTGCCCGCAGGGACCCTGCGGGCACCCTTCACCGAGGAGTCGACATGAAGATCGTCTGCGCACCCGACAGTTTCAAGGAGTCGATGAGCGCGGCCGAGGCGGCCGCGGCCCTCGCCGAGGGCGTGCACCGGGTGCTCCCCGATGCCGACTGCCCGCAGATCCCCATGGCCGACGGCGGTGAGGGGTTCACCGAGTCCCTCGCCGATGCGCTCGGGCTGGAGATGGTCGAGGTCCCGGTCCTCGACGCGTACGGCGACTCCGCATCGGCGAGGATGGCGCTCGCCGGCGGCAGGGCCGTCATGGAGTGCGCCCAGGCGATCGGGCTGGGCATGATCCCCCCGCAGCGGCGCCGCATCCGCGAGGCCACCACCTACGGTGTCGGTCAGATGATCGCGGCCGCACTCGATCGGGGCGCACGCGAGTTCCTCGTCGGGATCGGGGGGTCCGCGACGAACGACGGCGGCGCAGGCATGCTGCGCGCCCTCGGCGTGCGCTTCACCGACGCCGGGGGCGATGAGCTGGACGGGAGCCCTGCCTCTCTCATGCGCCTTGCCGCGGTCGACGTCTCGACCCTCGACCCGAGGATCCGGGACTCCGTCTTCAAGATCGCCTGCGACGTCGACAACCCCCTGCTCGGCGGCCACGGCGCCTCCGCGGTCTTCGGGCCGCAGAAGGGCGCCTCCCCGCAGGACGTCGAATTCCTCGACGGCGCCCTGAGACGCCTCGCGACGGTGAGCGGGCACGTGAACTCCGTCGCGGCCCAGGAGGGCGCGGGCGCGGCAGGTGGGCTGGGCTATGCGTTCTGCGCCTTCCTCGGCGGAGTGCTGCAGTCCGGCGCGGACCTCGTCGTCGAGACGGTCGGGCTCGCCCGGGCGATCGAGGGCGCTGATCTCGTCTTCACCGGCGAGGGCGCCATGGACCGTCAGACGCTCATGGGCAAGACCCTCTCGGGGATCGCCCGAGTGGCCCGGCCCGCCGGCGTGCCCGTCGTGGCCTTCGCCGGCAGGCTCGGGGAGGGGGTCGAGGAACTGTACGACCACGGCTTCGTCGGGCTCGTCCCCATCGTGGCCGGCGTCACGACCCTCGAGGACTCCCTGCGGAACGGACGTCGGGCGCTCGCGGACGCCTCAGAGCGGGCGGTCCGGCTCGTCGTGGCCGGGCGGTCGATGAGCGGATGAACGGACCCCGGGACTGCTTCCGGCCCGCGGGCGCTGCCGCGGGGGAGCGGAGGGGCCGGTGTCGAGGGCCGCGAGCGAGCGGGACAGGTGCGTGCGCATCGCGGCTCTCGCCGTCTCGGGGTCGCCCCGGGCGATCGCGTCGCAGATCTGCTGGTGCTCGTGCACGAGAAGTTCGGCATGCCCCGGCGCCATCACTACGGAGCCGTCGATGCCGGTCCGGTGACGGAGAATGGCCTGGGGGCCGAGTTCCCGCAGGACTCCGGTGATGGGCGGATTGCCTGCGGCGACGGCTATGGCCAGGTGAACGGCGAAGTCCTGCGCGATGGCCGGCTCCCGGCGGGACAGGACCTCGCGCAGGTCCGTCATCGCCCGGCCGATGGCGGCCAGGTCCACCGCGGAGCGCCTCGAGGCCGCCAGGGAGGAGGCCTCGCACTCGAGCGCGAGACGCAGCTCCATGATCTGGCGGGGACTACCGGCCGGGGAGAGCCCTGCGCCGGCCCCCTGGCCGCCGTTCGGCGCGATGACGTAGGAGCAGCCGCGGCCCCGGAAGGTCTCCACCAGACCCTCGGCGCGCAACTGGGCGACCGCCTCCCTGACGACCGTACGGGACACCGCGAAGTCATGGCACAGTTCAGCCTCCGAGGGGACCCGGTCCCCGGCGCCGAGATCGCCCTGGGCGATGCGTCGCTTCAGCTGGTCGGCCAAGGCGTGCCTCAGCCCCGGCGGGTCGTTGCGGTGCAGTGCTGTCATACGGGGCCTCCGGGTACCCGCGTGCACCCGCAGGCTACCGGGTTCGGACCGGCCCCGGCCTCACCGCCGGGCGCCGGTCTCGAAGGCGTCGATCGTCCAGGCGCGCAGCTGGTCCGACGGTGTCACGCCCAGCCCCGGGCGGTCGGAGACGATCATGCGGCCGTCCCTGATCTCCATGTGCTCGTTGAAGAGGGGGTCGAGCCAGTCGAAGTGCTCGACCCAGGGCTCGAGGGGATAGGTCGTCGCCAGGTGCGAGTGGATCTCCATCGAGAAGTGCGGGGCCAGCATGAGCCCGGCCGTGTACGCCAGGGCCGAGAGCCTGAGGAACTCCGAGATGCCGCCGATGCGCGGGGCGTCGGGCTGGATGAAGTCGCACGCCCTATTCTCGATGAGCCCGATGTGCTCGGCGACCGAGGTCAGCATCTCACCGGTGGCGATGGGGGTGAGGATCTGGCGGGTGAGCTCCGCATGGCCCTCGTAGTCGCAGGCGTCCAGGGGCTCCTCGATCCATACGAGGTCGAACTGCTCGAGGGTTCTGCACATGCGCATGGCGGTGGGCCGGTCCCACTGCTGGTTGGCGTCCACCATGAGGGGGAAGTCGTCGCCCAGGTGCTCGCGCATGGCCGTCAACCGTTCGAGGTCCACGTGAGGATCCGGGTGGCCGACCTTGATCTTGATGCCGCCGATGCCGGTCTCGAGCGACCTGGTGGCGTTCTCCAGGACGGCCCCGAGCGGGGCGTTGAGAAAGCCGCCGGAGGTGTTGTAGCAGCGGATGGAGTCGCGGTGGGCGCCGATGAGCTTGGCCAGCGGCAGCCCGGCGCGCTTCGACTTGAGGTCCCACAGGGCGACGTCGATGGCGGCTATCGCTTGGACGGCGACGCCGGAGCGGCCGACCGGTGCGCCGGCCCACAGGAGTTTGACGCGCAGACGATCGATGTCGCTGGGGTCCTCACCGATGAGGTCGTCGGCGATCTCGCGGGCGTGGGCGAACTGCGCGGGTCCCCCGGCGCGCTTGGAGTACGCGAAGCCGATGCCGTCATGCCGGCGGTCGCACGGCCAGCACGGCCAGGGGGACGAGCAGATGCGCAGTGGACACCCCCGCGGTGGTGATGAGCGGGGCCGCCTCGTGGACCAGCCGATCGGCTGATCCCGATGCCAGAGCACCGCGGGCCCGGGGCAGGTGCGGGGCCAGATGGCGCAGGTGCAGCGCGCGCGTCAGAGCCAGGGGCGGCAGCATCCGGCCCCCGCCGCCCGGTTCTCCGTGGAGAACGGGGAATCGCAGGGTCGTGTCTCCCGCCGAACCCAGGCGCGGCAGGAAACCGGCCAGCCAGCCGTCGAAGACGCCGCCCGGCAGCACTCGGCGGACCAGATCGGCCTGTGCCAGAGCCGGGGAGCAGATGTCGTTCGGGCAGGGATCGACCGCGGAGGAGGAGCGATCCCGCCCGCAGAACCATGAGCGGGCCCGATCGCCGAGGGCACTGACCGGCCCTGCCATCTCGAGGGCCCGGAAGGCGTCGAGCAGCAGCCCCATGCTGAACGCGGTGTTCCTGTCCGTGCCGAGCCGCACCGGCGTCCCCACGCGCGCCAGCGCACGCGCCAGGTTCATCGACACCGCACGGGCCAGACCGTCGAGCTGCTCATCCCACCCGTACCGGACGGCGACCTCGTTGCGCCTGGCCTCGGCGGCCAGCATGGCCGTCCACGCCCAGCCGAGCGGGCGTCCGGCATCCCGGTGCGTGCGCAGGTGATCGGCCTCGACGCCGATCGCCCCGCCGCGCCAGCGCCTGCGCAGCGCGCCGGTCAATGTCCGGCGCAGCTCCGGGCCGAGTTCTCCTGGAGCCGTGCGCAGCAGGACCAGCGCGGCCCACTGCATGTGCGCGGACGAGTGCCAGTCGTCGTCCGCGCGCGGATGCAGGCTCTGCGCATCAGGGCTGGTCCCGGCGGCCGTGGACGAGCGGAAAGGAACCCACGGCGTGGGGGTCTCCAGCGACCGGAGCAGCGACTGCGCCCAGCCGACGGCCCACCGGGCGCGCCAGTCCGGGCACTGGGACGTACTGCTCATCAGGGGAGGGGCCTCGCAGGGGATCGGACCGGGAAGGCACGTGGGGCGCCCCGCCGGGGAACAGCGGATCACTCGGTCCTGACCGGAGCCGGCTGGCCGATCTCGGACAGCATCTGCGTGTACCAGTCCTGGTCGATGTCGAAGGGCTTGTGCCCGGCGATACGGGGGAAGGCGATGACCGACAGCTCGTCGCCGGCCTCCTCGTCCTGGCCGACGACGCCGGAGTCGCCGGCCAGCGCGGCGTCGACGGCCATGTCGCAGGTGGCCGCGATGAGCTCCAGGTCCTCGTCATTCGACTTGGCCGAGCGGCTGAAGTAACCGGACTTCTGGACCATGGTCTTGGCCGCCTTGATGCGCGGAGCGAACTGTTTGGCGAACCACTCGCCGGGGTTCACCTTGTCGAGCTGGACGTGACCGAAGGCGTCCAGCGGGACCTCCTGGCCGGTCGCCCGCAGCTGGGCGACGATGTCGTTCACGCCGGCGCCCTCGGACAGGAAGATGTTCACATTGCCGACCTCGTCCATGACCCCGGACAGGCGCTCGGCCTCGGCATCGAGATCGATCTGGGCCTCGGGCACGTACACGGCGTGGACCTCCCAGGCCTCGCGCTCCAGGCCGGCTTCGGGCAGCCACTCCTGCTGATCGAGCCAGGCACGGTAGCGGCGGGCGGTCTCGGCGGTGAGATAGCCGCAGTTGCGCCCCATGACCTCGTGGATGATCAGTTCGCGCGGGGCGGCGTTGTGCTCGCCGATGACATTGGCGGCGAATCTGGCGCCCTGATCGGCTGCGGTCCACGCGCCGAGGGACTGACGCACCGGGACGATGTCGTTGTCGATGGTCTTGGGCAGGCCGACGACGGTGAGCGGGTAATCGTTCCTGGCCAGGAAGGAGGCCAGGTCCGCGGCGGTGGTGTTGGTGTCGTCACCGCCGATGGTGTGCAGGACGTCGACGCCGTCGGCGGCCAGTTGGTCGGCGGCGATCTTCAGCGGGTCGGAGCCCTCGGGCACCAGTCCGCGCTTGACGAGGTCGGCGGCATTCGTCAGCTTGACGCGCGAGTTCCCGATGGGCGAGCCGCCGAAGGCGAAGAGGCGGTCGTAGTGGGCGCGGACCTCGGGGGAGAACTCGATCGAGTCGCCTTTGAGCAGGCCCTCGTAGCCGTAGCGGTAGCCGATGATCGTGGTCTGGGGGGACACCTCGGTGTAGCGGCGCACCAGACCGGCGATGGCCGAGGACAGACACGGAGCGAAACCGCCGGCAGTGAGCAGGGCCACCTTCTTCACCATGTGGAAGCCTTTCCCTTGAGCAGGGCCCGCCCTTGTGCGGACCCATCGCTTCAAGCCTAGGCCACGGAGACGCCGGAATGGGACTCTCCCAGGAGCGATGTCCACAACCCTGTTGCCCCGCATGCGTCGCGTGCCACACTGAAGGCACCCACCCCTGGGAGCACGCGATGAGGCCAGATCCTCTCTCCGAGAACACCCGGCGCGACTCGGCAGCCGGCTCCGCGCCACCATCCCTCGGACCGGCGCGAGACGAGCGCGGCATGAGCGTCAGCACGCTCTTCGCCGCCGTCATGCCCGCGCTCGTCCTCGTGGCGGGGCTGGCGGTCGACGGCGCCGCGCGCCTGACCGCCCAACGGGAGGCCCAGGTGGCCGCCGCGGCCGGAGCCCGGGCCGCCACCGACGCCGCCGCGGCCTCCCGGCTCCAGGGGGCCTCGGGCGACGCCCAGGCGGTCCGTGCCGCCACGGACACGGCGCGCGGCTACGACATCACCGACGTCCGGGTGTCCGTCGGTCCGGACCGACGGGTGCGGGTGAGCACCACCGCCGGATGCGGCACGGTCTTCCTGGGCGTCATCGGCATCGACCAGTTCACCGTTACGGGCAGGGCCGAGGCCGATCTGCGCCAGGGCTGAGGCGGCCGGCCTAGGCTTGTCCCATGGCTCGTTACTACCCCGTGCACCCGGTGAACCCGCAGCAGCGCTCGGTCGACCAGACGGCGGACCTGCTCCGCGGGGGAGCGGTCATCGCCTACCCGACGGACTCGGGCTTCGCACTGGGCACGGCCTACGGGAACAAGGCCGGCATCGAGCGCATCCGCCGTATCCGCGAACTCGACGAGAAGCACCACCTGTCGGTCGTCGTCAGCGACTTCGCCCAGCTCGGCACGTACGTCGAGATGGGCAATCGCCAGTTCCGCGCCGTCAAGGCCGCGACACCGGGGCCGTACACGTTCATCCTGCGCGCCAGCCGCGACGTGCCGCGCGCCATGCTGCACCCGAGCCACCGCACGGTGGGCGTGCGCGTGCCCGATCATGTGACCGCGCTGGCCCTCGTCGAGGCCCTCGACGAACCCATCGTCTCCTCCACCCTGATCATGCCCGGGCAGGAGGAGCCCCTGGCCGATGGCTGGCGGATCAAGGAGGCGCTCGACAACGACATCGATGCGGTCATCGACTCCGGTGATGCCGGCGGACTGCCGACCACCGTCATCGACCTGACCGGTGACGAGCCCGGGATCGTGCGCCGTGGGGGCGGGAGCACGGAGCTGTTCGAATAAGCCTCGTGCCACCGCGGCGGGGATCTACAGCAGCGCCGCGATGCCCAGGGCCACGGCGATCGGAATGAGCAGCAGCCACAGGGCGTACGTATGGTCCTGGCCCGTTCTGCTGCGGTTCTTGACGAGCCAGCCGGCGGCCAGGCCGACGAGGAACCCACCGAGCTTGGCCTGCCAGGCGATCGTCGGGAACAGGAAGACGTAGGCGACGTTCAGCCCGATGAGCACCCACAGGCCGCTGTTGGTCTGCCCGGAGCCCTGCGGGCGTATGGTCGCCAGGACGCCGAACATGCCCCAGACCGCCGCGGACGCACCATTGGCGAGCTGGTAGGTGTCGAAGGCCCGGCACCACAGTACGAGGGCGGCCGAGCCGCCGATCAGGCTCAGCAGGTACAGCATGAGGAAGTTCTTGTGCCCCATGCGCGGCTCGATCGCCTGTCCGACGATCCAGATCGTCAGGACGCCGAGGCCGATGCTGATGAAACTGCCGCCGAGGTACAGGAAACCGCCGGTGAGCAGGCGCCACGGCTGGCCGAAGGCCAGGTCGGGGACCAGCTCGAGGACGCCCGACAGTTGAGGGGCGACCGTCGAGAGCAGCCACAGGGCGGCGCAGATCCCCATCATCGTGTACGTGACGAGCGGCCTGCCGTCCCCGGACGCGCCCCACCCGGCCGGGACGTAGCCACCAGAGGCCGTCTGCCCGTACTGCGGGGCGCCCGGCATGCGGGCTGGCTGATGGCCCCAGGCCGGCATCGCGTCGAACGCCTCCGGAGTGGACGGCCCGGGGGCCGGCTGATCCGGCCGCTGCGGTGTGGCCGGTGGCGCCTGCCAGGACTGGTCCGGTGCGGGCCCCGAAGCCGTCTTGCCGGAGTCCTGCGGGTCCAGCGAGGGCCACGGGGAATCGGGCGCGGCGAAATCGGGCGTTCCGGGAGGGGGAGTCGGCTCGGTGCCGCCGGTGTTCGTCTCGTCGCTCACCCGATCAGTCTACGAGGCGCCCGAGAACCGCTCCGGTCGCCTGATCGTGCACGACCGGAAACTTTGCGAGACCACCCTGTGACAGGGCCCGGGGCGCGGGCTCCGGCGTTCGGTCCAGGGCATGGGGGACGGCCGGGGGCCGAGACCGGCGTGGAATGATTGCCGCATGACGAACTGGGTCTTCCTGCACGCGCATCCGGACGACGAGGCCAGCCAGACCTCCGGGACCATGGTCATGGCCCACGAGCGCGGTGATCGCGTCGTCGAGATCCTCGCGACCGACGGCGCCCTCGGCGTCGTGCCCGGCGGCCTCGATCCCGCCGACCTGGCCGACCACCGCCGCGCCGAGCACGAACGCGCCGCCGAGGTCATCGGCATCGACCGGATCGTCCGTCTGGGGTTCGCCGACTCCGGGATGACCGGCTGGGACTCCAACGCCAACCCGAGGGCCTTCTGCAACGCGGATCCGGTGCTGGTCGCCGGGCGGATCGCCCGGGTCCTGCGCGAGGAGAACGCCGATGTACTCGTCCACTACGATCCGCACGGCGGGTACGGGCACCCGGATCATCTGATGGTCCATCGGGCCGGCGCCGCCCCCGCGGCGCTGCTCGGCACGGGGCTGCGCGTGCTCGAGGGGACGATGAACCAGGAAGCCGTCGCCGAGCGCTACGAGAGGGCCAGGGCCATGGGCGCTGAGGACGGCGGCCTGTGGGGCCCGGAAGCGGTCGGCGACGACGGCGAGCCGATGGGCTCGCCCCAGTCGCAGATCCGCTGGGCGATCGACCTGCCTGAGCGCGTCATCGCAACCAAGCACCGCGCCCTGGAGGCCCACGCCAGCCAGTCCAGCGACGTCGGCGTCTTCTTGTCGCTGTCCGCCGAGGTCTTCGCCCTCATGTTCGGCACCGAGTACTACCGCGAACCCGCCGACCCGGGCCAGATGGAGCACGCCTGGCCCGCCCGGGGCTGAACCGCCGGGCGCACCTCGGCGAGAACCCGGACGGCCCGGCCCGCGTGTGTCCGCGCGGTCCCGCCCATCGACGAGTGCTACTGCCGGTCCTGACCCTGCTCGGGGTCGGGGCCGTCCTGCTGTCCGGTGCCGTCGGACCCGCCGCCGGGGTCCTCCGGGCCGCCCGCAGGTCCGGCAGGGGACTGGCCCTCCTGCTCGTTCGGGACGTGGGGGCCGGCGCCCTGTGCGCCTCCGTTGTCCAGGCTCGCGAGGAAGTCCTCGACCGCTTGGCCGATCTCGTCGGCATCAGGCAGGCTCTCGCCGTTCACCGGCAGGGAGCGGTCGGCCATGAAACGATCGTACTGGCCCTCGAGCTGGGCGATGACCTGTTGCAGCTGCTCGGAGACGTTCACCTGGGCGTCGATCTGGCCGCGCACCAGCCGGGCCGACTGCTCCAGGTCTCCCATCGGCACCTCGAGGCCGGCGTTGAGGTTCAATCCGTGCACCAGGGCGATCACCGCCTGCGGGTACTCGTTCTCCGCCAGGTACTGCGGCACGTGGGCGGCCAGGTTGATGACGTCCAGTTCCTTCTCGCCGAGCCGCTGGGTCATCATCGAGGAGAAGGATGCGCTCATGCGGAACGAGCCGATGCCCTGGTTCCCGGGCAGCAGCTCTCGGCGCGTGGCCAGCCTGGTCAGTGTGACCGGGCGGGTGTGCGGCACCGGCATGGGAATGCCCTGGGCGGTCACCACGAGCTGCACGTCGAGCTCGTCGACGATGCGCTCGATCGAGCTCGCGATGCGTTCCCACTGCAACGACGGCTCGGGACCGGTCAGCAGCAGGAAGGGCGCTCCGGACTTGTCGATGAGCTCATGCAACTCCATCGCGGGCGCCTCGTAGTTGGCGTAGTGGTCGAGGTCCAGGTCGATCATGGGACGGTGCTCGCGGTAGTCCATGATCTGATCGACGTCGAAGGAGCCGAGCTTGCGATGGACGAGAGTATTGAACAGGTGCCTGTCGAGCTGGGCCTGGGCCGAACCTGCGTCTCCGTAGCTGCCCAGGGTGATCACCAGGACGCGGTCGTGGACCGTGCGCTGATCGATGGAGCTCTCGTAGTGGAACAGCGGTGTGGGCTCGAACATGTTTTCCTCCTGCACTCGCATCGCGTGCATTCCTGCGCTCGACGCATACCGGTGCAACGCTTAGGGGGCACGATTCATTCCCGAAACTTCAGCGAACCTGACTCAACTTTACCCGGTGGGTTGGGCAGGAATTCCGGGCGCGTTCGCTCCGGGGGCGGCCGGATCCCAGACGCGCGGCGTCCGGATGGATTGCCGCCGCGGGTGATGATCGGAGCGCAGACCCGCGCGTCCGCGGTGGAGCCGCCGTCGACCATCGGGTCCGTGAAGTCGAGGACCCGGAGAATGAGGCGGAACCACAGGGCCGTGAGCCCGCGAGCAGGCCCGGTTCGATGGCTCCGGGCGCCCGATCAGCCGACCCTCTCCGCGCCGTCGAGCAGGTCTGCGGGGATCGTGACGCCCATGGCGGCCGCGGCGGTCTCGTTGACGTAGACGGTCAGGTCGGACTGGGTCTGGACGGGCACGGTAGCCGGATCGGCGCCGTCGCGCAGGATCCTGATGGCCATCTCGCCGGTCTGCCGGCCGAGCCTGGTGTAGTCGATGCCATAGGTGATGACGCCGCCGTTGCGCACCGAGTCGCCCTCGGCGACGACGAGCGGGATCCTGCGGTTCTCGCAGAGCGCCACGATCGTGGCCAGGCCGGAGACCACGTTGTTGTCGGTCGGCACGTAGATGGCGTCGACGTCGAGGGCCTCGGCGGCCTGCTGAAGCTCGGCGGCGTTGGTGATCGTTCTCTCCCGGACCGACAGGTCCTGGTCCTCGGCGGCGGTACGGGCCAGGTCGATCTGGACCTGCGAGTTGACCTCGCCGGCGGAGTGGAGGAGGCCGACAGAGGAGGCCTCGGGCTTGATCTGCTTGATGAGGCCGATCTGCTCGGCGACCGGGTTCATGTCGCTCGTGCCGGTGACATTGCCGCCGGGGGCCTCCGAGGAGGCGACGAGCTGAGCGCTGACCGGGTCGGTGACGGCGGTGAACAGGACGGGCACCTGGGTGATGGCCTGGGCGGCCGCCTGGGCCGCCGGGGTGCCGATGGCCAGAACCAGATCGAGGCCCTGGGAGGAGAACTCCGAGGCGATGCTCGTCGCAGTGCCCTGGTCTCCCTGGGCGTTCTTCTCGTCGAACCGGCAGGCGATGCCGGCATCGGCGAAGGCGGCCTCGAAGCCCTCGCGTGCGGCGTCCAGCGAACCGTGGGTGAGGACCTGCATGATGCCGATCGAATAGCTGGGGGAGGAACCCGAGTCGCCGGAGTCGGAGGAACAGGCGGCCAGGGGACCGGCCAGCGCGGCGAGGCCTGCGGCGGAGAGCAGAGCGCGACGATTCATGGTTTATCCTTCGCCAGTGGGAGAAGATTCTTCGGAGGGCCTACGCTAGTGCCCGCCGGAAGTGTTGTCCTCTCGTAGCCGTTCGCTGAACATTTTCTCGTTTCCGGTCGCGGCCGGCGGCCCCGGACGGAAGATCGTGCGGCACCGACGGCTCCCGAGGGGAATCCGTCCGCGTTGATGAGCACTAATAGGCTTGTACGGCCGACCGGGGTGAGCCGGTCCGCAGAGAGGGGGAACGATGCCGGTCAGACCCCGTCTGATCCTGGTTCGTCATGGTCAGACCGAATGGAACGCTCAGCGGCGCTGGCAGGGTGCCACGGACATCCCCCTGGACGAGACAGGGCGGCGGCAGGCCCGGGCCGCCGCCGGCCACTACGCATCGCTCGATCCGGTTGCGATCTGGAGCTCCCCGCTGAGCCGGGCCCACGACACGGCGGCCGAGGTGGCCGCCGTGACCGGGCTCGACATCCGCACCGACGACCGCCTCAAGGAGATGGACTTCGGCAGAGCCGAAGGACACGTCTGGGAGGAGGCGCTGGCCCTGGACCCGGAGATAGCCGGCTGGCGCGTCGGACAGGATTTCCTATGGCCCGGCGGCGAGTCCGGCGTTCTCGTCCAGCGGCGCATGAGCCGGGTGCTCGCGCAGATCCACGAGTCCTCGCCCGCCGGTGCCGTGCTCGTCTTCTCGCACGGCACCGCCATCCGGATGGGCACCGCGGCCATGTTCGGCTGGGGCATCGAGGCCGTGTGGCGTCTCGACTCCATGGACAACTGCTGCTCGACCGGCCTGACGCCCACGAGCGCGGGGTGGCGCCTGGACCACTTCAACGCCTCGCCGCAGTGGGGGCAGGGTGCGTGACGCGTGCTAACTTGACCGCCATGGCGAACGCGGGGACGAGCGGCGGCGCCGGCGATTTCATCGGCGACGCGATCGAGCACGACATCGAGGACGGCAGGTACGGAGGGCGCGTCCAGACGCGCTTCCCGCCTGAACCGAACGGGTATCTGCACATCGGCCATGCCAAGGCCATCACCGTCGACTTCGGCACCGCCGAGAGATTCGGAGGCGTGTGCAATGTGCGCCTCGACGACACCAACCCGGTGGCGGAGGACCCCGAGTTCGTCCAGTCGATCCTCGACGACATCGCCTGGCTCGGGTACGAGCCGGCCGCTGTCCGGCACGCCTCCGGCTACTTCGAGCAGCTCTACCAGTGGGCGTGTCATCTGATCAGGCGCGGTCTGGCCTACGTCGACGACCAGGACAACGAGACGATCTCCGCCCAGCGCGGCGGATTCGGCAGGCCCGGCGTCGAGAGCCCCTATCGGGACCGCTCGGTCGAGGAGAACCTCGGCCTGTTCGCCCGCATGCGCGCCGGTGAGTTCCCCGACGGCTCCCGCGTACTGCGCGCCAGGATAGACATGGCCTCCGACACGATGCTCCTGCGCGATCCGGTGATGTACCGCATCCGCCACGCCGAGCACCACCAGACCGGTACGCAATGGCCCATCTACCCGACCTACGACTGGGCGCACGGTCAGTCCGACGCCATCGAAGGGGTCACCCACTCGCTGTGCACCCTGGAGTTCGACACTCACCGCCCGCTGTACGACTGGTATCTCAGCCACCTCCCGCTGCCGGCCGGCCAGCCGCGCCAGATCGAGTTCGCCCGCCTGGAACTCACCCACACGATCACCTCCAAGCGGCGCCTGGCCGGGCTCGTCGCCGACGGCGTCGTCGACGGCTGGGACGACCCGCGCATGCCCACGCTGCGCGGTCTGCGCCGTCGCGGCTACCCGGCCCGGGCGGTGCGCGACTTCTGCACCTACATCGGCACGACGCGCACCAACTCGCGTCACAACATCGAGGAGCTCGAGTCCTTCGTCCGCCGCGAGCTCAACACGGCGAGTCAGCGCCGCATGGTCGTCACGCGTCCGCTGCACCTGATCATCGACAACTGGCCGGCGGACGAGAACGGCGCGCCCGTTGTCGAGCACTTCAGGCTGACGAACAACCCGGAGAACCCGGACGACGGCGCGCGCGAGGTGGCCTTCACCGGGGACCTGTACATCGAGCAGGAGGACTTCGCCGAGGTGCCCCCGCCGAAGTTCTTCCGCTTGGCGCCCGGCCGCGAGGTCCGGCTGCGCGGCGCCTACTTCATCACCGCCACCGGCGTGGTCAAGGACGAGAACGGCGATCTGGTCGAGGTGCACGCCGCCTACGATCCGGCCACGCGCGGCGGCGACGCCCCCGATGGCCGCAAGGTGAAGTCGACGATGCACTGGGTCAGCGCCTCACACGCCGTCGACGTCGAGGTGGCCCTCTACGGCCGCCTGTTCGCCGCGCCGAATCCCGGCGAGGCCACCGGTGAGCCGCTCGACGACCTCAACCCCGATTCCCGCGAACTGCTGCCCGACGCCAAGGGCGAGGCCGCGATCGCCGATGTCGAGCCCGGTCAGGTCATCCAGTTCGAGCGTCTGGGCTACTTCGCCGCGGACCCGTACACGAAGGGCCTGTTCCATCGCACGGTGGGCCTGCGCGACGAGTGGGCGGCTCTGCAGCGCAAGGCCGCCAGGGCCGGTCGCAGGACCTAGGACTGGTCCGATCGGCCCAGCGAGCTCGTGGCTGCGAAGAATCCCGCGCGCGGCCACAGGCCCGGCACACCGCCGGAGTGGACGAGCAGCACGTTCTCGTCCGGACCCCAGGTTCCCCTGCGGATCAGGTCGATGAGGCCCGCAGCCGCCTTTCCGGTGTACACCGGGTCGAGCAGGATGCCCTCGGTGCGGGCGAACAGGCGCACGGCCTCGACCATGGCATCGTTCGGGAGCGCGTATCCGGGGGCGAAGTACTCGCCCAGGCTGATGATGGTCTCGTGCGGCACGGCGGGCAGGTCGAGGAATCCGGTCGTCTCATCGGCGAGTCCGGCGATCCGCGGCTCCTGGTCGGTCGCGGTGCGGCTCACGTTGATGCCGATGACCGGGACGTTCGTGTTGGCCGCGTGCAGACCGACCACCAGACCGACGTGCATGCCGGCCGAACCGCTGGGGACGACGATGGCCGACAGGGGGGCGTCCAGCTGAGAGCTCTGGGCGATGATCTCCTGGGCCGCTGCGACGTACCCGAGCGCACCCCTCGGGCTGGAACCGCCGACCGGGATGAGATACGGCGTGCGGCCCTCGGCTCTGGCGCCCTGAGCCATCTCCTCCATGAGGCCGTCGAGATCCGCCCCGTTGGGATGCGTCTCGACCCTCTCGGCGCCCAGCAGGTCGAACAGCAGGTAGTTGCCGTCGTATGCCGGGGGATTGCCCCCGGGCGCCGGACTGCCGCCCGGGGCCAGGTCCTCTTCGAGGACGAGCCGGCAGGCCAAGTGCTCGCGCACAGCGGCGGCCAGTGTCAGACGGGCGTGGTTCGATTGGACGCCGCCGGCCGTGATGAGCGTGTCCGCGCCCTTGGCCAGGGCGTCGGCCACGAGGAATTCGAGCTTGCGGGTCTTGTTGCCGCCGGCGGTCAGACCGAGCTGGTCGTCGCGCTTGATCCAGACCCGCGGTCCGCCGAGCACCCGGCTCAGGGCGCGCAGCGGCTCGAACGGCGTGGGGCCGTCCGTGTAGTGGCGGCGGGGGAAACGTGCCAGATCCATGTTCTTCCTTCGTTCTGTCCGCGGGGAGCCCGCTCAGACGGTATGAGTGGCCCCTGATGGGTTGGGGGTTGACGGGCCGGGGCCTCGCGCTGCGCATGTTCGTGGGTTACCGAGCGGGAGCGGGTCCTGGTCGGTCTGTCCACAGTCGTAGAGGCCCCGGTGTTTACAGAGCGTACGAGTGTTGGGCCGGACGTGCACGCGCGCAGCGTGGTTGCGGCGGCGATTGACACGAAGACTGGTGCTACGAGGACGGCCCGGCTGGCGCCGTCGTCTGGAGTGGGTCCACGCTTTGCCGGGTCCGGTCGCGGTCACCCATGAGGCCGGGCCCACTGGCTACGGGTTGGCGCGAGCTTTCACCAGCGCGGGAACGAGGTGTGTTGTGGCGGCGCCGTCGAAGACCGTGCGTCCGGTTGGGGATCGGGTGAAGACCGACGCCAAGGACGCGATGCCGTTGGCGCGGTTGCTGCGGATGGATGAGGTCACCGCGGTGCGGGTTCCCAGCATCGTCGAGGACACGGCTCGCGGCGTGGTCCGGGCCCGCGAGGACGCCCGCATCGATCTGATGGCGTCTCGGCATCGGTTGTCGAAGCTGTTGCTGCGGCACGGGCACATATACAGCGGCGGCCGCGCGTGGACCCCTGACCACGAGCGGTGGCTGCGTGGCATCCGATTCGACCAGTCCGGCGCTCGGGCCGCGTTCGACAGCTCTTATGAGGACGTGATCTTCACCGCCGCCCGCCGCGCGCAGCTGGACCGGCAGATCGAAGCCATGGCAGCTGACAGCCTGTTCACCCCGATCGTGAACCGACTCCGTTGCCTGAGAGGGATCGCCACGTTGACCGGGTTCGGGCTGGCGGTCGAGGTCGGTGACTGGACCCGGTTCGACGGCAACGGGATCGGCGCGTTCCTCGGTCTGACACCGGGCGAGGCATCCACCGGGGACAAGCGGGCGGTGACGTCGATCACGAAGGCCGGCAACACCCACGCCCGCCGGCTCCCGGTGGAGGCAGCATGGCACCGCAAGCCCGCCTACCGGTCCGGGAACACGATGTTCGCGAGGTGGAGCAAGGCGTCGGGACCCGTCGTCGCGAAGGCTCGCCAGGGCAACGAACGCCTCCACGAACACTGGCCCGATTTCGACGCCCGCCACAAGCGGCCCGTGATCGCCCGCGAGCTCGCCGGCTGGTGCTGGACGCTGGCCACCATGTGAACTCCCGCAGGCCACACGGAACGTTCACGGCGCCGGTTGGCACGCGTATCGGGGTGACCCGTGTTTCGACTGCGAACCCCGCCGCGGGTTCGTCCTCAGACCAGCGGCTCCGCCTCTGCCGAACAACCCGTCAAGCGGTAACCAGCCCGCGCATGTCAGTCTGACCATCGCGTCGACGACCACGCCGAACGCCGCCGGCAACGTGCACGAACGCGAAGTGGTGTCCCCAAAAACCGGGGACACCACTTCGCCGCGCCCCCTTGACAACAAAGGGTCACATATCAGTCGAGGAGGCCCGCGGCCTCGTTGGCGGCGCGTCCCCTGGCCATCCAGTCCCTGCCATCCAGGATGCGCGCCACCAGCATGCTCGATGAGTTGTCGCCCACGGCGTTGATGGTGGTCGCCGGGGCGTCGATGACCGTGCCTATCAGGGAGATGACGGGCAGGGACGAGGCCGGGAAGCCGTAGAGCGTCACGATCATCATCTCGCCGATGAAACCGCCGGAGGGGATGCCGGACATGACCATGCCCGACAGCAGTGCGACGCCCACGGCGATGAGCACATTCCTCGGCGTGAACAGGTTCTGGTCGAAGAGGGCGAAGAGGAAGGCGATCTTCAAGATGGCGCTCAGGCAGGAGCCCTCCATGTGGATCGTTGCGCCGATCGGAATGATCGTCTCGGAGATGTCGGCCGGAACGCCGGTCCTGTTGGCCGCGCGCAGGTTCGCCGGTATGGACGCCACCGAGGAGCCCGTGCCGAAGGCCACGGCAGTCGGTTCCAGGATGTTGCGCCAGAAGCGTCTGACGCCTTCGCGGCCGCCGGAGATGAAACCGTACAGGGTGAACGCCCCCAGGAAGTAGACGGTGGCGACGGGGAAGTAGACGACGAAGGCCCTCGCGTAGCCGCCGACGAGCTGGGCGCCGAGCTGGCCGATGAGGGCCGCGAAGTAGGCGCCCAGGCCGATCGGCGCGTAATACATGACGATCGACGTCAGTCTCATGAAGACCTCGCTGGCCGAGGCCAGGAGGTCCCTGAAGGGCCTCCCCCTCTCGCCGGCGCCGGTCGCGGCGAAGCCGACCAGGACGGCGAAGATGATCAGTGGCAGCATCGACTTGGCGCTGAGCAGGCCGGAGAAGTCGTCGACCGTGATGGCCCGGATGATCTGGTCGCCGATGGAGCCGGTCGAATCGGTGCTGCCGGGATCGGTGAGCTCGATGGTGAGGCTCTGCAGCGGGCTGAAGACGCCGAGTGCGGCGATCATCAGGACGGAGGCGACGATGCCGGTGACGATGAAGACGCACATCATCGCGACCATGATCCGGCCCAGCCGTTTGGCCGAGTCCATCGCCGCGACGGCGGAGGAGATCGAGAAGAAGACCAGCGGGACCACGAGCGTGAACATCATGTTGATGAAGACCGTGCCGAAGGGCCTGAGGACGGCGGCCCTCTCGCCCAGGACCAGTCCGGCGACGGCGCCGGTGAGGACGCCGGCGATGATCAGCAGCGGGAAGCGGTAGTTCCGCCAGCCGCCCCTGAGCGCGGTGGGTACTGCGGGGCGGGAGGCTCCCCGCGGTGTGCTCGTTGTCATGACATACCCCGACCGCCGCATTGCGATGCGGCCCTCTCTGTTCTCGTCCTGCGGATGCGCCCCGGCGGGGCACCGCCACACCATGCCACAGACCGTCGGGGAGCAGCGGAGCGGTCTCGGGGGCTGGCGCCGACCGGGGAGCGGGACGGGCGTGCTGCCGCCTTCTCGGACGGATCAGATGAGGAGGAAGATCGAGGAGCCGATCGTCAGGGCGATGACGAGGGCGTCGAAGACGGCGGCGTTGATCCGTTCGATGACGAATCCCCCGAAGAGGGCGCCCAGGGCCAGCGGTACCAGCAGGGCGGCATCGGCGCTCAGCGAGCGCGCCGAGAACAGCCCGAGACCCGCCTGGAAGGGGACCTTCGCCAAATTGACGAAGAAGAAGAAGTAGGCCTGCGTTCCCATGAAGCGCAGTACGTCGAAACCGGAGGCCACGAAGTACATCGTCATCGGCGGGCCGCCGGCGTTGGCGACCATGGTGGTGAACCCGCCCATGGAGCCGTAGGCCCAGCGTGCGACCGGGTTCGTGGAGAACGTGCGGGCCGTCCCGCCGCGGTGGCCGGGGCGGGTGCGGTTCCACATCATCCACAGCGTCACCGCGGTGAGCAGGAGGAGGATGACGCCGATCATCCGCTTCATGCCCGCGTCGTCGATCTGCCGCAGGACGAGCGTTCCAGCACCGAGTCCGACCAGGATCGCCGGCGCGAGCCGGCGCAGCGCCGGCCAGTCGACGTCGTGACGGTATTTCCATATCGCGTACAGATCGCCCGCGAGCAGGAGGGGGACCATTGCCGCGGTGGACTCCCGGGCCGGCAGGACGGCCGCGAACAGGGCGACGGACAGGGTGGCGAGGCCCGGCAGGGCGGTCTTGGCGATGCCGACGAGGAACGCGGACACCGCGAGGACGGTCCATTGCGCCGTCGTCAGGTCGAGTGGAGCGGGCACGGGGCGTGATCCTTGGGCCAGTCGGGGAAAGGCGGAGGGCCCCGGGCGCCCGGGGCCCTCCGCGGGTGGGACCGGTGCCGTCTCACACCTTGGCGACGGCGGCCAGCAGATTGGCGGCGGAGACCCGCAGGCCCTCGACATTGCCGTACTCGGCGTCCTCGTGCTCGATGTTGACGTTCGTGTCGGGATCCGCGGCCTGGATCGCGCGCAGGAACTCGGCCCAGTAGTCGGTGTCATGGCCCAGGCCGAAGGCGACGAAGCGCCAGGCCGGGTCCTGGGGCCAGGCGGAGCACCAGTAGCCGTAGGCCACCGGGACCTTGCCCGCGGAGTCCACCGGGACGTGGCCGAAGTCGGTGTCCAGGACGCCGCGGTAGGCGACGCCCGGGAGGATCTTCGTGTCCTTGGCGTGGACGTGGCCGACGAGGCCCCCCAGGCGCTTGGTGGCGGCGATCGGGTCCATCTGCTGCCAGAAGAGGTGGGATGGGTCCATGTTCACGCGCAGGTTCGTGGCGCCGGTCTCCTCGACGAGGCGCTCGAAGGTCGGGATGTTGAAAACCAGGTTGCGCGGATGCAGCTCCAGACAGACCTTGACGTCGTTGTCCCGGGCCAGGGCGTCGACCTCCTTGAAGAAGGGCACGACGACGGACCACTGGTAGTCGAGGATCTCCAGGTCGATGCCGTTCCACGGGTTGACGACCCAGGATGCGTACTTGGCGGTCGGATCGGTGCCGGGGGTGCCGGACATCGTCACGATCTCCTTGACGCCGAGCAGCCCGGCCAGCCTGATGGCGTTGCGGATGTCCTCGGCATGCTTGAGGCCCTCGTTGGGCAGGGGCGAGACCGGGTTGCCGGAGGTGTTGAGGCCCGACAGGGTCATGCCCCTGTCCGCGAAGATGCCCAGGTAGTCATCGCGCGCCGCCTCCGAGGCGAGCAGGGCATCGACGGGGCAGTGCGGGGAGGGGATGAAGCCGCCGACGTTGACCTCCGCGCCGGTCAGGCCGGCGTCCTTGAGGATGTCGAGGGCCGCACCGAGCGGGCGGTCCTGGAGGCAGGCGGTGTAGGCGCCGTAGGTGAGTGCCATGATGGTGCTCCTTCGTGCCGGCACCGGGGCCGCCCGGTGCCGGTGTCGTCGGTTCCCGGCGATCGCCGCCGGGCTTGTGGTGGGTTGTCGTTGAGGATCCGATCGATGGGATCGGTGGGCCCGTGCGCTCGACGGGCCCACCAGCGGGCCCTACTCGGTGATGCTGGAGACGTCGATCGCGGTGCCGCCGTTCGCGGCGGACCGGGCGACGGCGTCGGCGATGAGCATCTCGCGGTAGCCGTCGGCGAAGGTGGCGCAGGGCGGCAGCGCGCCGTCGGTGACGCCGGCCACCTGCTGGAGGAAGGCGTGGGCCTGGTAGGTGAACTGCTCGATCTGGGTGAGCCCGACGCCGGCGACCGCCATGGAGGAACCGCGGCCGTAGTAGGGGAAGCCGGGGTTGACGAGGACCCGGCGGGCGCCACCCAGTCCGGCGGGCGAGTCGGTGTCGTCGATCTTGATCTCGCCGCAGCGGGAGAGATCCCAGGATGCGCGGCCCCTGGAACCGAGCACGTCCACCATGAGGGAGTTGGGCAGGCCCCAGGCGACACGGGAGCAGGAGAAGGTGCCGACGGCGCCATTGGCGAAGCGAGCGGTGAAGGTGGCGACGTCGTCGTTCTCCACCGGCTCGTAGCTGGCGTCGGCGGTGTCGAGAGCGGTGCCGCGGGTGACGTGGCCCTTGGCGACCGGGCGCTCCTCGATGGCCGTGGTCATCGCCGCGCCGGAGACGGAGACGAGCGGGCCGCAGATGGTCTCGGCCGTGTCGATGAGGTGACTGCCGACATCCCCCAGGGCACCGGAGCCCATCGGGCCCTTGTAGCGCCAGGCCATCGGGGTGGACGGGTCGGCGCCGTAGTCGCACCAGTAGCGGGCGTCGAAGTGGTTGATCTCGCCCAGGTGACCGCTGTGCACGAGTTCGGCGAGCTGGGCGACGGCGGCGTTGCGGCGGAAGGTGAAACCGGTGGCGGTGACGACACCGGCGGTCCTCTCCGCCTCGGCCATGGCCTTGGCGTTCTCGAGGGTGTCGGCCAACGGCTTCTCGCACAGGACGTGCTTTCCGGCCTTGATGAGGGTCTCGGCGATCTCGCGGTGCAGCGCGTTGCCGACGACGATCGAGACGATGTCGATGCCGGGGTCGTCGGCGACGCGGCGCCAGTCGGTGACGGCCTTCTCGTAGCCGTAGCGCTCCGCGGTGTCCGCGGCGAAGGGCTCGTAGGCGTCGGCGATGACGGCCAGACGGACCTTCGGCAGGCCGAGATCGTAGACGGTGCCGACCTGGCGCCAGGCGTTGGCGTGAGTGGTGCCTGCCATGCCGGCACCGATGACGGCGACGGAGAGAGATTCGGTGCTCATGGGTTCATAACCTCTGTTGTCCTCGTTGACGGGCTGGTCCAAGGGATTTGACGCGCGTTAATAACGTGTGTGGGTCAAGTATGGGCAGCGTGATCAGCGAGTGTCAAGGCCCCGCCGCCCCCATTCCGCTCCCTGTCCTGCGGGTCCCTCAGCGGTGCGGTGCCGCCTCGCGCATCGTCGCGAGGCGGGAGGAGTCGCGGATGACGAGTGCGGGTTCGAGCACGACGTCGCGGGGCTCCTCGGGCGGAACGGCGTCGCCGCCGGCGCGCTCGCACAGCAGGCGTACGGCCGTCGTCCCCAGGACGTCCTCCGGCTGGTCGATGCTGGTGAGGGAGAACTCTCCGCGTCTGGCCAGATAGGTGTTGTCGTAGGAGACGAGGGCGACTTCCGCACCCGGCCTCCGGGGGGTCTCGCGCAGCACGGGAACGGCATCGATGGCGAGGGTGTCGCTGTGAATGACCAGGCCGAGGGGCTCGGGATGGGCCTGCAGCATCTCGCGCACGGCCGGTCCGGCGTCCTCCCCGCACTCGCGCGCATCCACGGGCAGACCGGCGGCCAGGGCCGCGCGCCGCAGCGACGTCTCCCGCTCGAAGGGGGAGGTGTCGTTCACGACATGCGGTCCGACGTACCCGATCGAGTGCGTGCCGAGTTCTGCGAGATGCCCGATGAGCAGACGGGCCGCCGCGTCCTCGTCCACGCGCACCGAGTCGACCCGCCCCCCGGGGCTGCGCCGCCCGATGAGGCAGACGGGCGCCTCTTCGCCGATGGCGGTGATGTCCTCGTCGGGCAGCCAGGGCGAGACGAGTATGAGTCCTGTGACGCGCACGCCCAGGAGGCTCTCGATGGCCCGGTGGAGCATCTCGGGCCGGTCGGACCCGACCGTCACGAAGAGGGCGAGGCCACGGGCGCTCGTCGCCTCGCCCAGGGTGTGCGCGATCTGCTCCAGGAAGGCGTTGCGCAGATTCGGCAGAACCAGACCGATGATGCTGGAGCGCTGGCGGGCCAGGGACGCCGCAGTCGCATTGACCCGGTAGCCGAGACTGGCGGCGGTCTCCGCGATGCGGTGCCGTGTCGCCTCGGCGACCTTGGGGGAGCCGTTCAGCGCGAGGGAGACCAGGCTGCGGGAGACCCCGGCGGCGCGTGCCACATCGCTCTGAGTGACGTCCTGTCCGCTCACCACCACGGGCCCCTCCTCCGGTCGGACCGGCTGGCGCGGCCCATGCGCAGATTACACGGTGGGGCTCGGGGGCGGGCCCTCCTCGTCGCGGCGAGGTCGGTCCGTCATGCGTAGCGGCGCTGGAATTCCTCCTCGAGCTCCTCCAACGAGAAGTGCTTCGTCTCGGGGATCCTGCGGTACATGTAGATCACCGCGATGACGTTGACGATCGCGAAGATGAGGTAGGTGGGCACCGGGCCGAGGCGGCTCATCATCGATGGGAACGCGAAGGTGATGATCGCATTGGACACCCAGATGCACAGGACGGCGAAGCCCATGGCGGCGCCGCGCATGCGCGCCGGGAAGAGCTCCGACATGATGACCCACGTGCCGGGGGCGTTGCCGGCCTGCATGAAGAGCATGTAGATGACGATGACGGCCACCACGAGATAGGGCACCGGGACGGGCATGCCGGACAGGACGTTGCCGTCGGCGTCGAGGTGCGGGCTGATGCCGAAGAGGAAGACGGCGGTCATGGCCCACAGCATGACGGTCAGCCCGACAGTGCCGCCGATGATGACCTGGCGGCGGTTGAAGCGCGCCAGGAGCCACAGGCCGAGGGCCGATCCGATGACGGAGGCGAGACCGGTGAGAACGTCGAGGGCGATGGCGTCCTCGGTGGCGAAACCGGCCGCCTGGAGGACCTTGGGGGCGTAGTACATCATCGTGTTGACGCCGGTGGTCTGGTTGAAGATCCCGATGAGGCATCCGATGATGAGGACGCGCCTGGTCCACGGGATGCGGAAGATCTGTCCGAGACTCCACTTGGCGATGGCGGACTCGCGGCGGTTGATCTCGATCATCTCGTTGACCTCGTCGGCGACGTCGTCGCCCTTGGAGTCGTCGCGCACGCGCTTGAGGACGCCGATGGCCTCTGGAATGCGCCGGTTGACGGCGTACCAGCGGGAGGACTCCGGCATCATGCGCATGCCGATCCACAGGGCGATGGCCGGAATGGAGCAGATGACGAGCATGTAGCGCCACGTGTCGCCATTGCCCCCGTCGATGGTGACGGCGTCCGAGACCTGCTTGAGAACGTCCCAGGTGTAGGTGCGCCCCGCCTCGACCGCTGTCCGGACGCCGTCGATGGTCACCGTGGTGCCGGGATCCACGGCGACGACCCTGGCCTCGGGGCCGCCGGTGATACCCCGCGCGATGATCGCATTCATCGCGAAGGCCAGGAATTGGCCGGTGACGATCATGAGCTGGTCGACGCCGACCAGGGTGCCCCGGATGCGCTTGGGCGCGGTCTCGGCCAGGTAGACGGGCACGGTGGCGCTGGCGCCGCCGACTGCGAAGCCGAGAACGAGGCGGGCGGGGTAGAGCACCCAGAGGTTGGGGGAGAAGGTGCAGGCCATCGCGCCGATGAAGAAGATGACGGCGAGCATGAGGATGTTGTGCCGGCGTCCGTAGCGGTCGGACAGGCGTCCGCCGAAGAAGGCCCCGAAGGCGCATCCCAGAAGCAGGATGCCGCCGACCAGGCCCTCTTCGAAGGAGTTGAGGTCGAGTCCGCCGGCGGCGTGGGGCATGTACATGTAGGGCAGGGCGCCGGAGATGACGCCGGTGTCGTAGCCGAAGAGGAGGGAGCCCAGGGTCGCGACGACGGCGACGAAGCCGACCGAGCGCCGCTTCCCCGCAAGAGGGGCCTTCTCGACGAGCTCGTCGATCTGTGCTCGCGTCAGCTCGGATTCCTGCAGTGGGTGAGTCATGAGTGGTCCTTCTGCTCGCGCCCGTCTGCGGTGACGAGCGGATCCCGACGTACCCGGATCGCCGGTGCGCCGACGGGGTACGTGCCACTATCCAGTTCACGCGCGTCAAAACAACTTGTCAAGACTCTGCGGAATCTTTGTCAGGACTTTTGGTCAGGGGGATTGGCGGGGCATCGCCCGGTATTCCCGTCGGGCCGTCGCCCGGTCGTGGACCGAGGACACCCCGCCGGCGGCCCACGGCACGATCATCGCCGTGGGCCGTCGGCGGGGATCCGGGGACCGGCTCGGGATCAGAGCCGGACGACCTCGCCCGTGCGGGCGGAGATCGTGGCCGCCTCGGCCAGGCGCAGGGCCTCGATGGCGTCGTCGATGCCCGTGGGCGGTGCGGTTCCGGCCTCGACGGCCCCGATGAAGGCGGACAGCTCCAAGCGGTAGGCGTCCGCGTACCGTTCGAGGAAGAAGTCGAGGTACGGCTCCTGGGCGTCGGTGACCTCGGAATTGGACAGCCGGACCGTGCTGGCCCGGATGTTCTCGGCGAAGAGGGCGCCGTCGCGGCCGGAGGCCTCGAGCCGCTGGTCGTACCCGGAGGCGCAGTGGCGGTTGTTGACGATCGTGGCCACGGCGCCGGAGGCGGCCCGCAGGATGATGACGGCGGCGTCGAAGTCGTCGGCCTCCTCGATGGCCGGGTCGAGGTTCTGGCCGACCGCGTGGACCTCGGCGATGTCGCCCAGGAAGAAGCGGGCGGTGTCGAAGTCGTGGATGGTCATGTCGCGGAAGA